>JAGYOS010000130.1 GCA_018399475.1 bacterium | reverse complement strand
AAAAAATTAGCTGATGAATTAGCAGATGTGCTTTTTGTACTTATATCTCTTGCTAACCAAACAGGTGTTGATTTGACAGAAGCATTTCAGAAGAATATTGAAAAAAAGACAAAAAGGGACAATAATCGGCATCAAAATAATCCAAAATTAAAAAAACAACCCAAAAAGTCTAAGAATTAATTGAGAAATGAAGGAAGGAAAAAAAATGGATTTATAAACTTTGTTTACATTCTTGACAAGATGTAAACAAACATATTAACTTTGTTTACAAGATAGTTTTAATGTAAACGAATTATGCAAAAAGTAAAAATAGGCGAATTACAACAACAAAAAGAAGGATTTAAGGCATTTATTCCAGTTCCTTTTCCACCGAAGGACGGTTTTCGATTTTCTTCGGTAATCGCAAGAAAAAATGATTCAGCGGCACATATGTTGGGAAAACTTGACGGAATTACCCAACTTTTACCGGATATGGACTTCTTTCTTTTTATGTACATCCGAAAAGATGCGGCTTCTTCAAGTCGAATTGAGGGAACAAAGGCAACAATGATTGATGCTATTGAAGCAGAGGCAAAAGTTGATTCCGATATTCCCGACGACGTTGACGATATTTTACATTACATTAAAGCTCTCAATTATGGATTAAAGCGGCTTGAAAGTTTCCCTTTTGTTTTGCGTTTTCTATGTGAACTTCATAGAGAATTAATAACTGGCGCGCGTGCAACGCATTCTTCTGCTCCCGGCGAATTTCGCAAGAGTCAAAACTGGATTGGAGGGACACGACCCGATAATGCTCATTTTGTACCTCCACCAGTTACAGAAATGCATCAAGCTCTTAGTAATCTTGAAAACTTCATTAATACCGAAGATAATATTCTGCCGCTCATAAAAGCTGGAATTGCTCATGCTCAATTTGAAACGATTCACCCATTTTTAGACGGAAATGGGCGCACTGGACGAATGCTTATCACTTTTTATTTGTGGAAAGAAGGACTCTTAGAGAGACCGGTACTTTTTTTGTCTTCATACTTTAAAAAACATCAAAAGGTTTATTATGACCGCTTAGATAAATACCACGACGGAGGAGTAGAAGCGTGGATTGATTTTTTCCTCGATGGTGTTGAAGAGATTGCGAGAGAAGCAATTGATACTGTATTAGCAATTACCAAACTGCGAGAAGTAGATACAATGAAAATTCAATCTTTAAGCAAGCGTGCTTCTGAAAGCGCTGTGTTGGTATTACCGCAACTTTATAAAATGCCGATTGTAAACGTTGTAAAAATTCAGGAATGGACGGGTTTTACGCGTGCCGGCTCGCAAAATGTGATTAATCGATTTATTGAGATTGGTATCTTGCATGACCGTAACCCCCAAAAAACATATGACAAATCTTATATCTACAGAAAATATGTAGACATCTTTAGCGAAGATCAAAAATAAAATATTAAATAATAAAATGACAAAACATCCGGCGTTGGTCGGAATTGTGCCAAGGAAAAATCTTTGGCCGAAAATCAAAGAAGAGAAGTGGTATCATATTCCAGTTGAAACGGCTCCTAAAAATGCTACTTTTGTTAAGTATCTGGCTTTTTATTTTCCAAAAGCATTTGGAGAGAGAAATCAATATAAAGTGATTTATTACGCGCCGGTTTTGGATATAGAGATCAAAAAAAGGATTGAGCTTTTTCCGGAAGAGTCGGAAAATCAAAGAGCAAATAAAGATTATTTTCAGTTTCGTTTGGGAAGTATTAAAGAGTTACCAAAACCAATCCCGAGTAAAAACTGGAGAAGAATTGTTCATATTCCCACTAGTTTAGAGAAATTATTGAATGCTGAAGAAATTAATGATTTGTGGGATACCAGTCCTTTAGAAGAAAAGATGTATAAAGAATTAAAAAGAAGACAAATAGAAACTGAAAGGCAATATTATGTTAGAGTTGGCGGACGATTTTATTGTTTGGATTTTGGGATATTTTGTAGAAAGGGGAGTATTGATCTTGAATGCGATGGCGAAAGATATCATAATTTACCGGACGCCCTTGCTCGCGATAGAGAAAGAAATAACGAACTTACAAGCTTTGGCTGGCGCGTGTTAAGATTTTCGGGGAAAGAAATTAACCAAACTATAAAGAATTGTTTTAGAAAAATTGAGAGAACTATTGGCAATTTAGGCGGCTTGGCTAAACTCGGCGAATTACAAAGAGGAATTTATTGAATTAAACCAATCAACTTTAGGCAAAGTATTTAAGGGAGAATTAGTGAAACATAATGAGAAATAATAATGGCAAAAGATATTCAACAACTAATTAAAGATTTAGCAGAAAAGAATTTACAGCGGGTAGGGGAGTGGGAAATTGCGCAGGTACCAGAACCAGTTTTTAATCTGCAATCAGAAAATGGAGTTAAACCCATACTTAATTTAGTTGTCCATAGAGAATCCTATTTTATTTTCAATACGTATATTTGTTATCCCCAAGAGATTAACAGCGCTGCGAAAACTCTTTTGGAGGCAATTGAAGAACATAAAATTATTCCTGAGATTCTTTTGGTAAGAGAAAAGAAGATTATAAAAGAATTAGAATTAATTGCCCGCGCCCTCAATTTCGTAATAGCCTATCCGGTTCGTCTTAAAGCGGTACCAATCGTATTACGAGAAATGAGAGAAACTTTAAGATGATTTTAATGAATAGTTAAAATAATAAGTGAGTATGAAGACATATATTTTCAAGATAAATTTACTTTATAGTAGTCCAAAAATTGTCCTTGGTGGCCCAGAAATTTCCCGGGAGATTGAAATTTTGGAGAATACCAATCTGTATAAATTGGCTGAGGCAATTATTGAGGCATATAATTTTGATTTTGATCATTGTTTTGGTTTCTTTAGTAGGATTGATGAAAGTAGATATTTTGACTCGGAGAGAAAGTACGAGCTTTTTACTGATTTAATAGAGGAAGGTGAGAATCTTGAGCCAACCGGTGCAGGAAGCGTTAAGAGAACAAAAATAAACAAGGTTTGGCAGAATATTGGAGATAAAATGATGTTTTTATTTGATTACGGAGATAATTGGCAGTTTGTTGTTGAAATTATTGGTTTTGGAGAAAGAGAAAAAAATAAGAAATATCCGAGAATAATTAAAAAAGTTGGTCGGGCGCCAAAGCAGTATTAAGATAATCAATATGTATATTTTATCCAATGGTGTAAAAATAACTGAAAAAATGCATCAGCGTTTATGGCGGGCAATAAAAGATGATAGTGGGAAGTATGCCTATTTTTTTGATATGAAAACAGGAAAGTTAATACGAAGAAAAAGGGGTCAGGTACCTTTTCGGAGTTTGATAATTAATTGAGAAATGAAGTTATGATTATAATAAAAAAGAAAATTTGGCCAGAATATTATGAATTGGTAAAATCAGGAAAAAAGAGATTTGAATTAAGGTTGGCTGATTTTGATATTAAAGAAGGGGATACCTTAATTTTAGAGGAATGGGATCCTAAAACAAAACAATATACTGGCAGAACGATCGAGAAAAAAGTTGATTATATTCTAAAATTTAACCTTGACGATTTTGGTCAAAAGAATAAACTTGAAGAGAAAGGATTATATGTGATTCAACTTGCTTAATATAGAGTTAAAGAATTAATTGAGAGATGAAGGAAGGAAAAAAAATAAATTATGGATAAAAATTTAGAGAAAAAAATCAAAAAGGTAGATTCTTTGTTGAAAAAGAATGAACCATCCGAAGCGGTAAATTTTATTAAAGAAACAATAAAAGAGTTTCCAGACAATGCTTATTTGTATTATCTTTTGGGCATAGCTCGTATGAAATGTTACAGATTTTGTTTGGCAAAAAGAGCATTAGAAAAAGCTGATAAAATAGATCCTGGTAATCCGGAAAATTTAAGAAGTCTGGGCTGGGTTAAAGTTATGTTGGGAGAATTAAAACAGGGCAGAAATGACCTTAGAGAAGCCATAAATTTGGATCTAACCAATGCTCTGGCATATCTTGATTTAGCTATGAGCTATTTTCATTTTTACGAGTTTAAAGAAGGACTTGAGTGGTTGGGCAGGGCTAAAGCATTGGCACCGAAAGACCCTTATGTTTTATATAATTCTGAAATTGCAGAAAAAATGAAAAAAGAGATGGATAAATATTCAGAATTTGATTTTAAACTGATGAAGAAAGAAAAGCTGGACCCAAAAGTTCAGGGAAATTTCCGTTTTTTGATGCTGGAGAAATCTTTTAGAAACAAAGCATTAACCAAAGAGGAGATGAAAGAGATAAAAGAGGAGTTGGAGCTAAGCGGAATGGGAGATAAAACGGTTATTTATAAAGATAACATAGACAAAAATTTAACTAAAGAAAGCATTGCAAAAAGACGTAAAGAAATTGAGCGAGCAATTTTAAATTTATTGGAAAAATTTGAGAGTGATTTTACTTTGGAAGAGATTAAACAAGTTATTTATAACGAAAAGAATGATAATGAGTTTTCAAAAATTATTTCAATTTTTGATAAAGGACAGGATTCAGAAAAATTAAAGGAAATTCTGCAATTATTGAATGATGCTTGGAATTATTTTCCTCATAAATGCTTGGGTGGGCTTTGCCCAACGGAAAAAATGTTGGAAAATTAGAAGGGAAAATGTTGTCAACCCTGATTTTTAAAATCGAGGAATTTTAACCCTCTTGTGCACCCTCCGAGGGAGCACAAGTTGTGCTCCCTCGGAGGGTGCACAAGTACATGCAGAGAAAAGATTTAGTTTATCCGGAATTATGTTATCAAATAGTAGGTGTA
>JAGYOS010000129.1 GCA_018399475.1 bacterium | reverse complement strand
ACCATTCCTTTTCTTAATCCTGTAGAATTAGCTTCCCCCACTCCGATTATTTGCGGTTCTTCTTCTTTAATTTCGGATTTTTGGGCAATCACCGTCCTTATTTTGGAAGTCCCTATGTCAATTCCGACAACGGTTTTTAATTTAGGCATCTTTTTATTTTTTATTGCTTTAGAAACTTAAAAGTGGGCGACTTAGGAATTGAACCTAAGACCTCGTCATTATCAGTGACGCGCTCTAACCAACTGAGCTAGTCGCCCAATCTTTCCAGGATTTTCCGTTCCGCTTTTTCCATGGTTTCTCTCTCTTGCTTTTCCGCATGGTCATAACCGAACAGATGCAACAGCCCGTGAACAATCGCCTGGTCAACTAAAAAATCTAACGAGATTTTTAATTTGCCTTTTTCCTTTTCCAAATACTGAACATCTATATATATCTCCCCCTGATTTTCTTCCTCTCCGTAATTAAAAGACAATACGTCTGTCGCTTCATCAATCTTTCTAAATTCGGCATTCAATCTTTTGATAAAAAAGTCATCTACAAAAACAAGATTGATTTTAGCGGGACCTTGCTTCCCTTCTATAAAAGGCAATACTGTTTCTATAATCTTCTCCGTTTTTACCAAAGGACGGATTTTTGCCAATTTCTCATTGTCAAAAAAAACTTTAATTTCCGGACTTTTCATCCAAGCAATTTTAAAGCCAAATTCTTGATATCTTCCCCTGAAGCTTTCCCTTTAGCTTTCTTAACAGCCAGGGGCATAACTTTGCCCAGGTCAGCCACTGAACCGGCAGCTGACTCTTTTATGGCTTCCTTAACAATTGCTTCAAGCTCTTTTATATCTAAATCCTTTGGTAAAAACTTTTTTATAATTTCAACTTCTTTTTCCTCTTTTTGAAGCAGATCATCTCTTCCGGCTTTTTTAAATTGGCTGATGGAATCGTTCCTGGATTTTATTTCTCCTCTTAATATTTTTAAGGTTTCTTCTTCTTTCAAATCTCTGCCCAATTCTATCTCTTTATTTTTAATGGAAGCTTTCACCATCCTTAAAGTATCAACCGCTGGTTGATCTTTATCTTTGAGGCTTTCAATAAGGCTTTTATTTATTTCGGCTGATAAATTTTTCATATAAAGTCAACAATAATTTCCCAAATTAATTGGGTCTGCCCGTTCTGCCGGTCATGAATCTGTTGCGTTCTTCTTCCAGCTTGCCAAGTTTCCTTAATTTCTCCTTCTCTTTTTGAATCGCCAAACGATAAATAGCCCTTAGCCTTCTTTCTCTCTTGGTTTCCTTTTTCTGATGATATCTTTGGCTCCTTTCTCTGCGGCCGATTCCACTTTGCTGCCAACGTTTGCTAAAACGCCTTAGCATGCCTTCCAACGGCTCATTGCCTTTATTTCTCACTTCAACCATTAAAATTTCCTCCTTTCACTAGTTTATAAAAAAGGGAAAACATCTTAATTAAAAAATTTCTTAATTAAAAATTAAAACGATTTAAAACAATTTATTAATAACACAAACCTGGGAATAGAACAAGAAAAATAACTGAAAACCGGTATCAACCTTATTTTTGCTTTAACATTTTCTTTAATTTTTCCATTACTTTTTCTTCGGCAACCGTTTCTTGAAAACCCACTTCCATGTCGCGAATAATAACCGTATTATCCAAAGCTTCTTTTTGGCCTATGATCAAAGCCACTTTAGCTTCAACTTTATTGGCTATTTTAAGCTGGGATTTAATGCTTCCCTTCCCAAAAGATTCAGTTATCGGCATGCCCAGCCGCTGAAATTCTTTCAGAAGCCTTAAACTTTTTTTCTTGCCCATTTCTCCAAGCTGGATTAAAAAAATAAGATTTTTTTTCGCTTTTTTTCTTAGGGGATGTTTTCTCTTCAACTCTTCTACTAACCTTTCAATACCCATCCCAAATCCCACTGCGGGGGTCTTCTTCCCTCCTAACTGTCTTACCAAACCGTCATAGCGTCCGCCACCGGCCAAACTGGCACTTAAAATTTTATCGCCGGAATCCGAATCAGGAACAAATTCAAAAACGGTCCGATTGTAATAGTCAAGGCCCCTGACTAAAGAAGGGTCTATTACGTATTGCAGTTCCAACTCATCCAAATATTCCAACATGGCTTTAAAATGGTCATGGCAATTTTCGCAAAGAGAATTAATAATCTGGGGAGCTCCTTCAATATAGGGTTGGCACTTTTCTTGTTTACAGTCCAAAACTCTTAAAGGGTTTTTAACTAATCTTCTTTTGCAGTCGGAACATAATTTTGTTCTGTACTGCTTCAAGTAATTGGTTAAGGTTCTCAAATAAGCTTTCCGACATTTGGGACAACCAATGCTGTTAACGGCAAGATGATAATTTTTAATCCCCAATTTCTGAAGAATAATATCAGCCAATAAAATAACTTGGGCATCCAGTAACGGATCTTTTCTTCCAAAAACTTCAAAATCAATTTGGTGGTGTTCCCGATAACGCCCTGCCTGCGGATTCTCATGGCGAAAAACCGATCCAATTGAATAAAGTTTTACCGGTTTGGGCCAGCGAGACAAACCTTGTTCCAAATAAGATCTGGCAATGGAAGCGGTAAATTCGGGACGAAGGACCACTCGTTCTTTCCCTTTGGTATAGAAAGTATACATTTCTTTTTCTACAATATCCGTTCCGTCTCCAACCGTTCGCTCAAAAAGAACGGCTTTTTCCAATATGGGAGGATCTATCCTTTGATAACCGAAATTATCAGCCATTTTTTTCACGCTTTCTTTAATTTTATCCCAGTAAATCTGATCTTGAGGCAAAATATCGTGCATTCCTTTCAAAGAAGTAATTTTCTCCTTAGGACCTCTTTTTCTTTTTGCCATATTTTTAAATATTTATTAAATTATCTGCTAATCGCTGAAAATGGTAAATTCACTGAAAGGATAAGCCCTTATCCAAGCTCTACCTACAATCATTTCTTCTTGCAACGTTCCCCACATTCTTGAATCGGAGCTTGCTCCCCGATTATCTCCCAAAACAAAATATTCGTCTTCGCCAAGTTCTTCTTTAATGTCACCTCTGGTTATCCTTCCATTGGGAAGGTATTCTTCCTCTAAGACAATTCCGTTGGGATGCTGGGCATTAAAAATAGCAATTTTCCCCCCTTTAATCTCTATTTTCTCTCCGGGTAAACCGACGATCCTTTTAATGTAATATTCTTTGGGATTTTTGGGATACTTAAAAACAATCACGTCTCCTCTTTCCGGTTCTTGGAGGCGATACTCTATTTCACTCACAATTAAATACTCCCCGCTGGAAAAATTAGGTTCCATGCTGGCGCCTTTTACCATAAAAGGTTGAATGAGATAATACCTGATCGGGATAACAATTACCAGACTCATTAAAATAACGCCCAAAAATTCTCTCCCGAATTTAAAAAATTTGGAAGATTTTGAAGTTTTGGAAGATCTTTGAGGTTCTTTGATTTTCTTATTATTGAGATAAAAACTTTCTTCTGGATTATAATCCATCTAGCTCAAAAAATGTTAAAAAATAAAATTAAAAAAACTTAAAAAATAAACAAGCCTTCATCCAAAAAAAGGCAAACTCGGCAAAAAGAAAAAATAATGCTCAAACCGAAAAATCCAAATAATAATTTGGTTTCTCTTCTGTTTTTGTATTATAATCAAATTATCACTAAATATCAAATTGGATTTCGTTAGAAACGCTTTAAATGAAAATAGATGTCGGTTAAAAGAAAAATTGCCATTTTTGCAATAAGAACTTTTTTGGTAATTCTAATTATTGTTTTCCCTCTAATTTCTTTGGGCTTCGCCAGTTTTTTAGTCGTCAAAACCTACAGTGTTTCCAAGGCAATATCAAGCAACCAAACGAATCGGACCAATAATATCCCCGAGGGAGAAGAACAAAAAGATTCTTTTAGCGCAAAAGGTCGGGCGGCGGAAATTATTTCCCAAACCAAACAGCTTGTAGGCTGGGAAGACCCCCATTTGGAAAGAGGAGAAGAAAACCGAGTTAATATCCTTTTGTTGGGAAAGGCTAGTGAGGATTATCCCGGTTCAGCTCTTACCGACACCGTCATTCTGGCAAGCCTTAATCCCCAAACCAATCAAGCAGCAATGCTTTCTATCCCGCGGGACCTTTACGCCCCGATTCCGGAAACAAAACAATTCACCAAGCTCAATGCGATTTATCATTACGGATTGAAAAAAGGAGGTGAAGAAAAAGGAGTCCAATTTATCAAACAAACAGTGGAAGAAATAACCGGACAGCCGGTTGATTACTTTGTTATGCTTGACTTCAAAGGCTTTATTGAATTGATAGATGAGATAGGCCCGATAAGAGTAAACGTCAGCCAAGAGTTAACGGACCACCGCTACCCTGGCCCCAACTACAGCTACCAGCTATTCCACATTGACGAAGGCTGGCAGACATTGGACGGCGAAACGGCCTTAAAATATGTCAGAACCCGCCACAACCCCGGAGGAGATTTTGGCAGAGCTTTTCGGCAGCAACAAGTTTTGGAAGCGGCAAAAGAAAAATTTTTCTCTCTGGAAAATATTTCCTTGTTGGCAAAATTAAATTCTATTCTTAATATTATTTCCCAAAATGTAAAAACCGATATAGAATTTTCAGAATACGGTTCATTCTTGGCATTGGCAAAAAATATCAATACCCATAATATTATCAACAAAGTTCTAGATAATCGGGGAGAAAATCCTATTTTAGCCAGTTCTTCCGCTTGGGCCGGAAGAAGCCGAGCCTATTTTTTAAAACCGACTGCCGGTGACTATTCCGAAATTCAAAAAATAGCGGAGAATATTTTTAGCTTGGAAAAGTTAAGAAAAAGCCGGGAAGAACAAATAGCGGAAAATCCTTCTATTTTAATAGTTAACGGCTCCGGCAGCTACTCACTCATTTCAACAGCAAAAAAAACACTGGGGAAAGCGGGATTTAATAAGGTGAGCAT
Organism: bacterium; assembly: GCA_018399475.1. GTDB lineage: Bacteria > Patescibacteriota > Minisyncoccia > CAIUEV01 > JAHKAQ01 > M55B174. The sequence continues at coordinate 198 of JAGYOS010000129.1, read as the reverse complement.
TGAAGCAAAAACCGGCCAACCAATAGAAGAAACCTTAATTTATGATAACAGTTCCGGCCTAAAACCTTATTCTTTAGATTCACTTTCAAGAATTTTAGACGCTCAGGTAAATTTGGAAAAATATCCGGAAGGAGAAAATTTTGACCTGGTGATAATCCTGGGAGATAATGCCCGTAAGCTTTTTGAAGAAAAAGATAT
>JAGYOS010000128.1 GCA_018399475.1 bacterium | reverse complement strand
GCAAGCTCATCCCAATAGCGAGGCAAGTTTTCTAAAAGTGATTTGCCTTGGCTTATAACCGAAGGAATAAAAAGCGTCAATAAATAGCCAAAACCGAGAAGAGCACATAAATAGATAAAAATAGTGCTAACCGGACGAGGTATTTTTTTAGCTTCCAGCCTGTCAACCAATGGAGAAATGGCGGAAACAATTATAAAAGAAGTGAAAATAAGCAATAAGATATCCGCTATATAGTATAAAAAAATCAGGATTAAAACGATAAAAAATATTCGGTAAATGGTACCCATTGAAATATTCAAGGTTGTTTTATCCATTTTTTATTGCTTAGGCCAATTTTTAATAATTTTTTCCAATTTTTTACTCTTTTTATAAGGTCCGATAATAGCCAAATTAAGTTTTGACGGAATAAAATTTTCTTTGGCTGTTTTTAAAATATCGGCTGGAGTAATTTTATCCAAAATTTTAAATTTCTCCTCCAAAGTTTCAATTTTCTTTTCAAGAAGTTGTTGGTTCCCGTAATAAAAAGCTTGGGCATTGGAAGATTCCATAGAAATAGCACTTTTCCCCTTTAAATAATCCTTCGCTTTTTTTAATTCTTTCTCACCAACTTTTGCCATAGTTATTTTAGAAAATTCTCCCAAAATCGTTTCTATCGCTTCTTCTATCCTCAAATTGTCTAATCCCGCCTGAACAACTAAATATCCGGAATCGGTATAAAGATCCAGATCCGCGTTGATATAATAAGCTAAACCTCTTTTCTCGCGGACTTCAACAAATAAACGGGAGCTCATGCCTTTGCCAAGAATAGTGGCCAATAAACTTAAAGGGTACCGCTTCTTATCAAACAAGCCGGCTGTTTGAAAACCCACCATGCAATGGCTTTGGTTGGTATCCTGATTTCTTATCTTAAAACGAGGCAACTTTTGACTGTTCTTAACTTTTAATTTGGTTCCGGCTTTTCCAGAAGGTAAATCAGAAAAACTTTTTTCTACCGCCTCAATCACTCTTTTATTAAAACGGCCGCTTAAACAAACCACACAATTGGAGCGAAGATAATTTTTATTTTTAAATGCAATTAATTTCTTTGGAGAAATATTTTTAATAATTTGTTTGGTCCCCAATATCTCCCAACCCGCGGGTTGGTCTCCATAAACTAAAGATTCAAAGACCTCTTGAATGTATTCCATGGGATTGTCTCGACACATATTCATCTCTTCCAAAATTACTCCTCTTTCTTTGTCCATTTCCTTCTTTTCAAATTGAGAATTAAGAACAATATCCGACAGCCAATCTAAAGCCAGATCTATATGGCTGGCATCCACTTTCACATAATAGCCGGTATATTCTTTCCCGGTAGAAGCATTATACTCACCTCCAACTCTATCCAAATCTTCAGAAATGATTTTGGGGCTGGGCCTTTTAACGGTTTTTTTAAACATCATATGCTCCACAAAATGGGCTATCCCTTTATTCCCCTTATTTTCATATTTTGAGCCAACGCCGAAAAGAATTAGCAAAGTAACGGTCTTAATCCCTTTAATGGGAGAAGTAATAATAACAGGTCCGGATTTGTTTTTTCTTAGCTGATACATAATAAACCGATTAACGAAAAAAAATAAATCTTATTTTCAGTTTTATCTCTTTACCCTAATAAAACCCCCAGCTGCTACTATTTTAATTTTTCTTTTTTCCAGTTTGTCCAGAATCAAATTCATCCCGATTGAGTCGGAA
>JAGYOS010000127.1 GCA_018399475.1 bacterium | reverse complement strand
ATTCGTATTTAGTCTTAGAAGTTTTATTCTAACTTTCCTGGATCCCCGCCTCCGCGGGAATGACAGATGTCGCGGGAATGACATGCAAGAAAGTATTTTCCTGCCTTTCCGAGATTCCCGCTTTCGCGGGAATGACAGATGTTGCGGGGATGACAGATATTACAGGGATGACAGATTATTTTTAGCTACCGATGCTTTCTGGCTTTTCCAATATCGGTCTATCTATTACTACAACGTCTCCTCGGTTATGTTGTTTTCTCAAGATTCCCACTACCAAAACATCTTCTATTTTTTCCCGGATGATTCTCTTCAAAAATCGGGCTCCGAATTCCGGACTATAACCTATTTCTGCCAGATAAGCCAGTGCTTCTTCCGTCATTTCAATGGTAATTCCTTGTTCTTCCTCCAGTCTTAAATTTAGAGCTTTAATTTCCAGGCGAGCAATTGCTTTAATATTCTCTAAAGAAAGAGAATTGAAAGTTATAATATCGTCAAAACGATTAAGAAATTCAGGTCGGAAAACTTCTAAAAGTTCTCTTTTAATTAGCGGCTTGATATTTTCATCACTTTGGCCCGCTTGCAGTTGCTCCAGAATTATTTTTGAGCCTACGTTAGAAGTAGCTACGATAACGGTGTTTGTAAAATTAATTTTTCTGCCTTGCCCGTCATTAACTATTCCGTCGTCAAAGATTTGAAGAAAAATATCCCAGATAGAACGATCGGCTTTTTCAAATTCATCTAAAAGGATTAAAGAAAATGGATTGCGGATAACTTTTTCAGTAAGTAGGCCGGCTAAAGTTCCGTTTGAATTACCAATCATCTTTTCCAAATCATAGGGATTGGAAAATTCGCTCATATCAATCCGGATCATATTTTTACGGGATTTGAAATATATTTCAGCCAGGGTTTTGGCCAATTCTGTTTTACCGACTCCCGTTGGGCCCAAGAACATAAAAACGGCGATCGGTCTTTCCTTTTCTCCAATTCTAACTCTCATTCTTCTGATAGCTTCAGCTATATTTTTTACCGCCCATTCCTGGCCGACAATTTTTTCTTTTATTTTTTCTTCCAGATTCAAAAGTTCCTCGGCTTCTCCTAGACCGATTTCGGTTATGGGAATGCCTGTCTTTTCAGAAAATACTTCTTGGATCTCATTTTCGGTGACCAAATTTTTTCCTTTAACGTCTTTAGCTCTTACAATAGCTTCTGCTAAAATATCCAAAGCCTTTTGGGGCAATAAGCGGTCGGTTATGAATTGGTCGGATTGCTTAATTGCTTCCTGGCAAGCTCGGTAAGATATTAAAACTCGGTTTTCTTTTTCCAGTAAAGGAACTTGAATAGAAAGCACTTTTAGAGAATCCGTAGGAGAAAGTTCCTTTACTTTAATCAGCTCAAAGGTTTGGGCAAATTCTCCACAAGGTTCAATAATCTTTTGGTAATCTTCGGGAGTAGTTGATCCGATAATTTGAATAACTCTTTTGGAAAAAAGAGGTGTTAGAAAACTGACTATATCCAAAGCGGTATAACTTTGGACCTTTGCTAATTCGTGGATATTGGGGATATAAATAATTACGTTTTGGGCTCGGACCACTTCTTGCATTATAATTTCCATTCTTCTTTTTAAAACTTCTCCATCAGACCCGGTGCCCAAAGAAGCCAAGTCAAGCTTAACGACTCTTTTGTCAAAAAGAGCCGAAGGAATTTCATTTTTGGCTATTCGGCTTGCGATTCCGCGGACAATTGCATCCCGTCCGCTTCCTCCCTCACCAATTAATAAAACATTATTTTTGGCGTTTCTTTGAAGAATCCGAATAAGCATTCTTGTCTCTGTTTCTCTGCCAATTAGAGGCAGCAACCTGCCCACTCTCGCGTAATCGGTTATGTCAACACTGAAACGGTCTAAAGTTTTTGTGACTACGGCGCTCCAGCTTCTATTCATAATATGGTGAGGAGGTTT
>JAGYOS010000126.1 GCA_018399475.1 bacterium | reverse complement strand
CTTTTTACTATCAAATTCATCTAAGGAGCCAAAATCTTTTAAAAATTGAACAGCGGTCTTAAGTTTGTTATGGTCATCCTTAACCAAAGTAATAAAAGTAAATTGATCTACTTCTGTCATTTTTTTAAAAGAATCACGCATTGTTTTTTTATCTTCATTCGAAAGATTACTGTTGGATAAAAGTGTCTCAAATTTGTATTTTATTTTTTTCATCTTTTTTATAAATTAAAAATAACTTCTATTTTTTCTCGATTGGTATCCCTATCACTATCTCAACTTTTACCTTATGCCAAGAATTTCCGGGACTTTCAAATTTTTGTTCCTCATGCTCCACCACCTTATAACTTTTAATATACTGCACAGATTTTGTTTCAATACCTTGAGAGAAATCATCAGCAATTTTTATACTATTTCCTATATCAGTATTAGCGGCATTATATTCTTTCTGAGAAGCTATCTCGACACCTAAAAAATGAATTGCATCATTAAGGGCAGCTTCAATTGCTTCTGCTTTTGTTGTACCATCTCCTGCTCTAAAAAATTTTCCGCCACTCTCTAGAGAGATATCTGCTGGAGCAATAATATCATGTTGTGCAAATCCATCCCATGAAGAGGCATCACTGGTTTTGTCCGCATATGTATGGCTAGACTGCTTACTTGAAGCCTCAAACGTACCGAATATAATATTTTCTCCTTCTTCGGAAATATCCCCTTGAGTATTGTCTAAAAAAGATTTTTTATAAGTCTCACCAGTGCTTACATCTTCCACTATATTCTTTGAATAATAAGTGAAATCTTTCAAATCTTCAGGCAGTTCTGGCTCTCGGAGAAGATTGGCACGAAGTTTAATTATTTTATCTTTTAATTCCTGATCTGATAATTTTTCTATAGCTGCATGGATAAAAGTATCGTGCTTTACTCTAGTATCCACTATTTGAGAATCACGATTGGCTTTCGTTTCTTCTTGAGCTATTTTTTCTTGTTTGCCTGCGTATTCTTGTGCTGACATGGTATCTACCAGTTGAACTCCTCGCCTTGGCTGTTTCATTCTTTTGTCTTCTTCTGCTTGTGCATAACCAGCCGCCCCTAACGTAGACGCAAGCAAAGAAAACATTAATGCTGTCTTCTTTAAATTGGGATGTTTTTCCATTAAAGCAAGGAAAGGTTTCTCTTTAGTTTCTTTAGAAAAAGATTCTTCTTCTCCTTGAGAAAGACTATTTTCTAAAGATGGCGCCTGTTCTAATTTAATCATTAATTTTTATTTAATTAGTTATATTTCTTGATTAGAAATTATAAATTCAAAATCTCTCTAGTACCAAGGTGGGGGGCCAAACCCACGACCTTGGGCTTATGAGTCCCACGCTCCCTGCCTGCCAGCAGGCAGGTAACTCACCTAAAAGGTGACCAGCCTCTGGCTGGCGGCTGAGCTACCCTGGCTTAGATAAAATTAATCATCAATTTCTATTTTTTCATTGTTACTATAAACGGCACATTTTTTACCATCCCAAACACAAACTCGGAAATAATAAGTTTCTCCTTCTTCTAAATCTTCCCAGGCATAACTTTTGGTTCCCTCTTTTGAAATTGATTTAGAGCTGTCGTCAGGATAAGTCGGATTTTTGCTTTTACTTCTTACAATTTTGTAGCCATCTTCTGCATCTCCGCCGGCAATAGACCAGCTAAGGCTGGCTTCGCCTTTTTTCTTACTGGAACCCGAAAGGCTGACGGAATCAGCATAATCTTTCTTTACACATTTTTCGCCTTCCAAAACTTCCTCATCCGGACAATCACATTTATCTTCCGCCGCATCCCAAATCCCCCCGGAGTCAATGCAATTTTCCTTTGCAGTTGCGCTTGTTTTCTCTTGGCATTTACCATCTTTTAACTCTTTGGAAGAAGGACAATCGCACTTTTCTTCTTCAGAGTCCCAAGTTCCTCCTGAATCTTCACAATCTTTTTCCTTTTCAGTACTTTCCACTTTAACAGTTTCTACCTCTAAATCATTTGAATAAAGTTGGCAACCTGAAGATCCGTCATAAATGCAAACTCTGAAATGATAAGTTTCTCCGTCAGTAGTATCCCAAGTATAAGCATTGGCACCGTCAGAACGCACCGAACGATAATAACTGCCGGGATATTCCGGATTCATTTGAGCTCCCTTAACCACTTTAAAACCTTCCGAAGCTTCAACATTTTTTAATTCCCATTTTAATTCAACCCCGGAGGCTGTTGCTTTTCCGTTAAGGTTAATACTTCCTTCAGAGCTTTCTTCTTGGCTCTCCTCACTCTCGGAATCCTCTGTCTGCTTTTGTTCTTCTTCCGAAGAAGATTCAGCCAGTTTTAAATTAATGTAAGCGCCTAAAGCCATTTCTTTTTTCTTGTCTTGTTCAATATTCCAAGCGATAAAATCATTCTTTAGATCATCCATATCAATCTCTTTTTTCTCTTCTTTATTCTCAGCTACTGAAATTTTTTGGCTTTCTTCCACTTCCAAAGATGTTTCTTTCTCTTCATCTAAATATCTTATTTTTCCTTCTAAAACACCGATAGAAAGCTCTGTTCCTGTTTTTTTTACCCAAAAAGCAGTTCCCATTGATTCAATCCTGGTTTTAGCCGCTCCTTCAATTCCGGTAAATTCCACCTGATATTTTTTTTCTTCACTTTTTACAATTCTATGGTAAGTAGCTCCGTCAGTTTGAACAATTAAGGTTCCCCCTTTTTCTTCGGAAAGAATTATCCGGCTGTATTCATCCATCCTGACAATATCTCCGTTTTCAAAACTTATAATAGCCCGTGATCCTTCCATAGTTTTCACTTCATCAAGCTTGGTAAGTCGGGTATCAGTTTCAGCTTTCTCCCATTCCTCGCCGGAATATTTTTTAACAAAAACTTCACCTTCTTGAAAAACAAGTTGGGCGGAAACTCCCGCCGTTTTTAAAAAACCGCCTATAAAATAGATTAAAGCAATGGCGGCTATTCCTCCTAAAATCCAATAAAGATAAGCATTAAAATTACCACCTCTTAACCTGCCGGATGTTTTTCGGCTTATATCCATCCGAGGCCGTTGGATTCTTCTTTTAAAATAATCATTACTTTCAGTATGTATTTGAGGCATTTTTCTAAACATTGGCTCTTTTTAAAAAATTATTTAGATCAAAAAACATTTGAATTGTTTTTATTCTAACAGAAAACTTTTCCTTGTCGAGAAAAATAGAACTCTTCAAAAAATCAATTTTTGACTTTAAATACTTTTTCCGTGTATAATTCTAAAGTTAATTGGGTCGGTGGCAG
>JAGYOS010000125.1 GCA_018399475.1 bacterium | reverse complement strand
TTAAGGAGAAGCCATCCCATTTCTATCTCTTCAGGATCTGCAATACAACTATGCATCCTTCCTGCCATTTTATCAAAGTCTTCTATGTAATGGGGAATTTCCTCATCTATTATTTTTACTATTTCGTTTTTTCTCTTCTCTATTGCTTTTTGTATGTCTTCAATTTTATCCAATGCTGAGTTTATCTCTCCCATAGGACAGGGATTTCCTCCTATACAGTATGTTGGTTCACAGCTACATCCGCTATCTTCGCATTCGCATATTGGAGTGCAACCAGAAGATAAACATTTATTAATTGCCAGATGAAGATTGTCTATTTCTTTAATCATTTCCGAATTTAGCTCTACCAATCCCTTTCCTTTAAGATTTGAGGGTAGCTCTTCTCCTTCGTCTTCTTCTCCGCCTTGGCAAGAACATCCGGAAGAACCGTATGAGTCAGCCTCATCTTCGCTTGAGATTTTATTTATCAGCTTATTTGCAATAAAAAGGCCCCTGTCTATAACGTCTCCGAAAGGAATTGTGAATTGGGCGCTGATAGTATAGTCAAAAGGAGCTGTCTCAAGGTGACTTTGGAAAGCTTCAAGATATTGATCTGTTTCTTCTTGGGACGGTATTTCAGGGTCTGAGGGGGTGAATCCCAATCTTGTTCCCCCAACAGGGCAATAGAAGTCCGCATAAGACATAGGAAGGAGTCTTTCTATGTCGTCCCAATAATTAACTTCTTTAGGAGTTTCACCGTAGTTTATATAGTGGTCTTTCAGGCTGATAAAGTTGTCCCTGCTTAAGACACCGGACAAAGGACAATCTTCTTCCATTATCTTTAAAGTCTCTTTTATTTTATCCACCTCTTTTTCCAGCTCTATTTTTTCCAAAGACAGATTTCTTTTTAAGTTTTGGAGCTCTTTTACTGTGCTCCTGTTTTTTTCTTTATTTTCGTCTATTTCTTTTCTTTGACAGCAACAGGGATCGGAGGTGCAGCAAAGACCTCTACAGGTCATATTCACGCATTTTTTTTCGGTTATTGTTTCTCCGGGATTATCAGGGTCTTCTTTTTCGTACGTTTGCCAAGTGCAATCCCCGGCGCATACTGGATGAGTGCAAGTATATCCGTTACATGTTTCTTTTGTGTGTGTGCAGGTGCATTTACCTGACAAAGAGACCAACTCTTTACTTGTCTCTTTTCCTTTGGAAGCCTCTTTTGCAGAGTCAATTGAATATTCTTTTATCCTTTCCAGTCTCTTTTCTTGAAATAGCCCGAAGCTCTCCTCTTCTCTCCCCTTAATTCTTGTTTCCATGGGAAGGCTTACATGAACGGAAGTTATTTCTTTGGGTAATTCGAATTTGTCATAGGTGGTGGTTTCCGGTGCTTCAATTTCTCTTTGTTCTATTTTTGTTAACTCCGGATTTATTTTTTCCAAAACAAGGTAAGAGCTTAAAAGGATTAAAAGGCCGATAAGAGTTGTTTTAATGGCTGAGGTAGCCTTTTTCATCTGGTCGGGATTTCCTAAAGAAGTTAAATAAATAACTCCTGAGTAAATCAAGCCTCCCAAAGCAAATATTCCCACAACGGCAATGGACAATTTAAATATGTATTTTATATATTCGGGAAGGCTTTCGGGGTCTTCTGCCAAAGAAATGTTCCCGATTTGTGGATAGTTTATTTCAAAATCTCTTGCCTGGGCAAAAAGAAAGCTTCCAAAAAGAAAAAAAAGAATGGCAAAGATTAAAAAAAATTTGTTTATCTTTTTTGAAAAAATCATTTTATTTAAAAAAGCAGTCTTAAAACCCACGTAGGAAGAATGTCACCGAGCAATGGCAACCTTTCAAGAATAAAAGGAACTATTAGAGTTCTGAAAGATGCCTTGGTAATAAGAACAAAAAAAATAAGAAAGGGAATGTCCAACATTAGTTTCCATGTCAGTCCCCCTCCTGGGATTATAAAGTCTATTGCCTCTATTGCAATGGCCCAAAATAACAGTATTATTCCTCCCGGAGAGAGAAGAACTTCCGTGGGAATCTTTTTAACCAAGTTCCCCCTCTTTTTTACTTTAACCTTCTCTTCGGCCATTTTTTATTTTCCTTTTGCTTTTTTAATTT
>JAGYOS010000124.1 GCA_018399475.1 bacterium | reverse complement strand
GGGGGAGGGGAAGTTACTCTTTTGGAGGAAACCGGGGCTTTCTCTGTTTTTGCCAATGATGGAGTAAAACATGAGAGAAAACCAATTCTTAAAATTGAAAACTCTAGTGGAAAAATTATAAAAGATAATTCTTTGGATATTGGCAAAAGAGTCTTAGAGGCTCAAGTGGTTAGACAAATTAATGACTGCCTTTCCGATAATTCAGCCAGATCTCCTGTTTTTGGGGGACATAGTCAGCTTTATATTTCCGGTAAAAAAATAGCGGCCAAAACGGGAACAACTCAAGAATACAGAGATGCTTGGACGGTGGGTTATACACCAGAATTGGCTGTTGGGGTTTGGGTTGGCAATAACGATAATACTCCAATGAGACAGGGCGCCAGTGGAATTGCTGTCGCCGCTCCAATTTGGCAGGGTTTTATGTCTAGATTTATAGAACAATATTCTTCAACGGAATTTATTGAACCTAAAGAAGAGGAAGTAAGAAAACCAATGGTGGGAGGATATATTAAAGACAAAATTACTATGAAAATTGATGAAGAATCAGGTTATGAAGCTACTGAAAACTGTTCTAAAAAATATACCGAAGAAAGGGTTTTTCAGGAAAGTCATTGTATTTTATATTATGTAGACAAAGAAAACCCCCGGGGTGAATATCCTCAAAAACCGGAAATAGATCCCCAGTTTAAAAATTGGGAAAAAGGAGTTGAAAAATGGGCTGAGGAAAACGATATTGAAAGCGAACCTCCTGATAAAAAGGGTTGTAAGGGTAAAGAGAAAGATGATGATGACGATGATGATTAAAAGATGTAAAGTATATAAAATATATACTAAGTTATAAAATTTTAAAAAATTAATTTTATTTTAAAAATACGCTAAATTACTTGATAGCGTATTTTTTCAACACATTTTCTCCCCACCTCTCTGTTTATTTTATTAATAATTGAATCACTTTTAGCTCTTATTTTTTGACCTAAAATAATATTCCCCAATTTTATTTCCAGTGTTTGAGTTTGCTTGATATATTTTACCACTTTTGGTTTTTCCCTCTCTTTTTCACAAAAATCCGCAATCACTTTTTGGCTAGATTTACAAACCCTAAAAGCTTCAAATTCTTCCGCTATTCCCATTTTATTAATTACCTTTTCCAACTCTTTTTTAATACCAAAAGAAGACATTTAACTTATTGTTTATTAATAGGAGATATTATACTTAAAAAATCTTTTCCCCTTTCTTTATTTGGTTCTAGTAATATTGGAGAATTCTCCTTGTTTATTAAAATTCTTATCTCTTCCCCTTGAATACTATTAATACTATCAAATAAATATTTATAATTTAAAACTATTTTCATTTTTTTACCTTTGGTTTTAATTTTTATCTTCTTTATTGTCTTTCCTCTATCTTTAGATTCAGCGGAAACACTCATTTCTTTTTTATCTGGTTGGATATTTAATAAAACATCATTAGAATCAATTTGAGAAAATAAAGCGGCTATTTTTATGGCATTTAGAAATTCATTTTTATTCACAATAACTTCCGTTTTATGCTCTTGGGGTATTATTTGGGTATAATCCGGATAATTTCCATCAATAATTCTTGAAACTAAATAAACATTATCACTTTTTATGGATATTTGATTCTCTTCCATTAATAAAGAAACTTCTTTTTCTTCTTGGTTGAAAATATGAACAATTTCCGTCGCTGTTTTACCCGGAATAATTATAGAATTGCCGTTTTTTGTTTTTATTGAATTATTTATTTTCTGCTTTAAAGTTTTTTCACTTAAACGAAAACCATCCGTAGCAACAATTTTAATTTCTCCCTTTTTCTTTAAAATATAAATTCCGGCTAAATCTGGTCTCATATTTGAAATGGCTATTGAGGGAATAACCTGCTCAATGGCTTTAGATAATTCATTTCCTTTTACTTTTAAAAAAGTTTCTTTTTTGATTTGAGGAATTAAAGGAAAATCTTTACTCTCTACTCCTTTTATTTCGTTTTTAGATGTTTTTGTTATTAATTTTAGAGTATTACCACTTTTTTTAATGGTAATCTTTTTTTCATTAATCCCTTCAATTAAGTTAGTAAATATTTTAGCCGGAACAGCTATTTCTCCTGTTTTTTTAACTGAAGCTCTAATATTAATAATTACTCCCATTTCAAGGTTGGTTGCTTTTAAAATAAAACTCCCCTTTTTAGCTTCAAGACAAATACTGGATAGAATTGGAAGTGATATATTATAACCGGTAATTCTAGATAATAAATGAACTTGATTTATTAAGTGTTCCTTTAAAAAAGTTAATTCCATTTTATTAGTTTAATTTAAATATTTAATATATAAAATGCTACTGTTGTTATTCTGTTGAAAAGAGTAAAAGTTGCTAGAGATACTATTATAAAAGGTTTGTAGAGTGGTGGTATTTGTTGATAAAATGGTGGATAATTTTTTATAAAAATTCATTGAAAATTATTAACAAGAAAAACTCAAGAAAAGACACAAATTAAACACAGTTATTATATTGTTAATATAGATATTGTTCTTTTATGGTTGAAATTTCTTGTTTTAAAATTGAATTATTCTTTATTTTATTTTTTATTTTTTCATAAGCGTGGATAATTGTCGCATGATCTCTACCTCCCAACTCCTTACCAATACAGGGATAAGAAAGTTTTAATTCTTCTCTTATAAAATAAGCTACAATTTGGCGTGGTTTTATAATATCGCTTTTTCTACTTTTCCCGGTAATTTCTTTGGGTTTTATATTATAAAAAGTTGCCACAGCCTCAATTATTTTATTAGGATTAGTTGTTTTAATAATTGTTTTTGAGAGAGATTCTCCAAGAATTTCTTTTGCATTTTTTAAAGAAAAGGGTATTTTTTTTAACTGACAAACTGCAATATATTTATTTAAAACTCCCTCCAATTCCCTAACATTATCAGGAACATTTTGAGCAATATATTCAAGAACTTTGCGGGGTATTTTAGGTATTCCAAGATTATTTACTTTTTCCATTAAAATAGCGACTCTGGTTTCAGTGTCGGGTTTTGATATATCTGTAATCATCCCCCCTTCAAACCTAGACCTAAGCCTTTCTTCTAGAGTTGCTATTGATTTTGGGGGCCTATCCGAACAAATAACAATTTGTTTATTTTCTTGATAAAGAGCATTAAATATATGAAAAAACTCTTCCTGTGTTTTCTCCTTGCCTCCAATAAATTGAATATCATCAATTAAAAGAAAATCTATTTTTTTATATTCATCTTTGAATTTATCAACCCTTCTTTCTCTAATAGCGTTGATAAATTCAGATGTAAACTTTTCCGAAGTTACATAACGAACTTTTTGTTTTCTTTTATTTTTAATGATTTCATTTCCAATAGCCTGTAAGAGGTGTGTTTTTCCTAAACCCACTCCCCCATAAATAAAAAGAGGATTATATTTCTCTCCCGGATTTTCAGCTACGGCCTCGCAGGCTGTTTTCGCCAGTTCATTATGAGATCCAATAACCAGGCTTTCAAATGTGTATTTATTGTTAAGGTTTTGTTTATTTTCATTTATATCACTAGGGATGTAAGAATTTTTATTCCTTTCTCTCTCTTGTTTATCTGGTTTATCTACCGATGGTTTTTTAATTGGAGCAACTTTATATTCAATGGACTTAACATTCTCACAATAGTTGGTTATTGAGTCTTTTATAAATTTTCCGTATTTATTCTCTAACCACTCTTTACTAAAACCATTGGGAACAGCAATTACAATTTCCCCATCCTTAATGCTTGATATGTAGGTGTTATTAAACCAGGTGACGAAATTTCCTTTACTGATTGTTACTTCTATTTCGCCCAGAACGGCTTGCCAAATATATTTCTTATCCATTTTTTGTCTAAGAAAAATCCATTAGAATTAATCAGATTTTATATTAGCATAAAAAAATAATGAGGGAAATTGAAAAAACAATACTTTTCTGTGTAAAACCTGTGTAAAAATGTTGGGAAATAATTTTAACTCTTTCCAGCTCTTTATTCTATCATTATTCTTGGGAAAGTATGGATCGGTACTAAAATTTGACATTTTATCTTTTCCACTTTAATTTAAGGAGTGTAGAAAATTCAATTAGTGGAATTATTAATTAACAGTAAGATTTTATATGTCAACCAAGAGAACTTATTCTCCTAAGAAAAGAAAAAGAAAAAAAACTTGTGGATTTAGAGCAAGACAGAAAACAAAGGGGGGAAGAAAGGTTTTAAGCCGGCGAAGAAGAAAAAAACGCAAAAAGGTTGTAGTTGCCTGATTTTAAAGTTAAAATGTCAAATAGTAATCATTTAACAAGATTAGAAATTAAAAAAACGCTTAAAGAAGGCAAGCGTTTTTCTATTGAGAGGTTACAAGCCATTTTCCTGTTAAATAGTGTTGTTTCGGGATTAGCGGTTATTGTTCCCAAGAAAAGTGTTTCCGGCAGTGTTGAAAGAAATATAATCAGAAGAAGATTCAAAGAAGCCTTTAGACTACTTTTAAAGGATGAGAAGGAGATGAAATTCGGGCTTGTTTTAATTTGCCACTCTCCCAACTATTCTTTTAAAAAATGTGTTTATTTACTTAAGGAAATAATTAATTTTATAGCTAAGAAAAAAAATGGATATACTAACTAGCCTATTTCATGAAGTTTTATATCGTCCCCTCTTTAATGGATTGGTTTTCTTTTATAAAACCACGGGTGATTTAGGGGTGGCGATAATTATTGTAACTATCTTAATTAAAATCTTTCTTTTTCCTCTTTCAAAAAAACAACTTACATCTCAACAAGAAATAAAAAAAATTCAACCCAAAATAAATGAAATTAAAGAAAAGAATAAGGGGAATAGGGAAGCCCAAAGCCGAGAAATGATGGAACTCTATAAAAAAGAAAAAATAAATCCGGCAGCGGGATGCCTTCCTCTCTTAATTCAACTTCCTATTTTAATTGCTCTTTATAGGGTTTTTATTCCGGGGAAATCTTTATTTATTGATGGAGATCACCTGCGAGTTGCCATGGATACTCTATATTCTTTTCCTTATCTTCAAAGTGTTACTGAGATTAAAAATACCTTTTTAGG
>JAGYOS010000123.1 GCA_018399475.1 bacterium | reverse complement strand
TAAACTTAAGTTGGATAATTTACGAAAAGCTAGCTTTTTTGTGTTTTTCAGCAGCCAGCCGCCCATTATAATCCCCGGGACGAGATACATTGCCAAGTGGTTTGGAGAGTCAAAGAGAAAAACTAGCCGGTTATCGTAAGTGGTATTGCCTAAAACAAAATAGAGAATCCCGCCCAAAGCGAGAAGGGATGAAGAGAGAAAATAACTTCGGCCTATTTTTAAGCCGGAAATTTTTTTTTCTTGAATTAAAAAAGTGATTGCAATGGCAAAGAGAACCGGTAAGACCAAAAAGCTTTTTAGTTCTCCCAAACCGTTTTCCCAATTATTCAAATTCAAATTAGTCAGATAAGAGAGGGAAAAGCCGATAAAAATAAGAGATAGAAGGATAAGAAAAGTTTTGTTTTTTCTTAAGAATAACTTAAAGGCTTTTCGCCGTTTTTCTTTAATAAGAAAAACGGCGAAAAGAGCTAAAAAAATAATCAAAAAGACATCCAAAAAATTAAGAGTTCCTTTGCCAAAAAAGTCAAAGCGAATCAAATAGACGGGGAGAAGAAAAAATATCCAATAAGCGGTGAAAGCTAAATTATTCATGGCTTTTCATTTTTTGTTATTTTCAAGCCTTTTGTGATTGACAAACATAGCTAAATATGCTAGAATTCTATATTAAATTAAGATTATTGTTTTAAAACCAAACTTAGTTTTTCCAAATCCATCTACGAGTTTTCATTTCTAGCGATTCCTCCTTATTGCTAGGTTTATGGGCTAAGTATAGATTATTCTATGGCTCGTAGGTGGTTTTGGAGAAATTATTTTTTTGGGATTATTTGGAATTATAAAGGGATTGGCAGTTGCCGAGCCCTTTTTTTATTAGACAAGTCATAACTTTCGGAATTTTTTGAATTGTTTTGCCAATTTTTCCGTCTTCCTTGAAAGGAGCTAAAACAAAAGTTTCTGCCGGCAACTTATTGCGGAAAGGCCTGATGCCTATTCTTATTCTTGTAAAATCCTTTGCGCCAAAATTGGCAAAGATATTTTCAAGCCCTTTGTGGCCTCCCGTGCCTCGGTTTTGGCTTATTTTTATTTTGCCTTCCGCCAGGTCGGAATCATCGCAAATCAGAATTGTCTTTTGGATGAAATCCGCCTGGGAAATATTTTTATAATCCAAAAATTTTTTTAGGGCTTCTCCGCTTTTGTTCATTTTTTCTAGGGGCCTCAAAGCCAGAATTTTAAATTTTCCCAGGCTGAAAGAGAGCGCTTCAACTCCTTTTTCTTTTTTACTTATCGGATCTTCCTCTGAAGTTTTAAGAATTGCCTCAATGGCAAGAAAGCCAGCATTATGCCTGGTTTCGGCATATTTTTTGCCGGGGTTTCCCAAGCCAACAATAATGAAATCTGGATTGTCCATGGTTAAATAAAAAAATTATAATTTAAGAATTTAAAAATTGGCCGGCCGATATTGGTTTAATATTCTTCCTGCCCGAAAGCTTCTTCGGGAAGAATGATATCTTTTTCTTCAAAAAGCTTACGGGCATTAT
>JAGYOS010000122.1 GCA_018399475.1 bacterium | reverse complement strand
TACGTTCAAAAGGCTGAAAAAAACAGAATCCATAAAATTATTGTTAAAGCTCCTCGAGGAATTATTGCTGATAGAAAGGGGAATGAATTAGTGGCGAACGTTGCCAGTTTTGACTTGGTTCTTATACCAACACTTCTCCCGGCAGACGATTCTTCTAAAGAGAAAGTTTTAAATGAGTGCTTTTCGGCTTTTGAGATTACTCTTCCTGAAGATTTTTCTTCCGATTCTTCCCAACCCTACTTACTTAAAGAAAACATCACCAGAGAGGAAGCTATTGAAACGGAAATTCTTAAAGAGAATTGCCCCGGTTTTATAGTGGAAAAAACTGCTATTAGAGAATATAAATATCCTTTTTTATTTTCTCATATACTGGGTTATACCGGGAAAATCAGTAAAGAAGATTTAAATAAAAATTCGGATTATTTAATGACTGATAATATCGGGAAGACGGGAGTTGAAAAACATTGGGAGAAAAATCTGCGGGGTAACCCCGGCTCCATTTACGTTGAAGTTAATTCTTCGGGAAAAATTCTGAGAAGTTTGGAAGAAAATATTCCTCGTTCGGGCGACCGTTTGGTTCTTGGGATTGATAAGGATCTTCAAGAAACGCTTTATAAATCAATGGAGCAAGTGTTGGCAGATAAGAAAAGTGAAGATGAAACAGTAAAAGGCGCTGCTGTAGCCATTGATCCTAATAGTGGTTTGGTTAGAGCCTTGATTAGCTTGCCAAGCTATGACAATAATTTGTTTTCCAGAAAAATTGATTCTGCCGATTATCAAGACCTGATAAATAATTCCGCCAAACCTTTGCTCAACCGGTCTGTATCGGGTACTTATGCTCCCGGTTCCACTATTAAGCCTTTATTGGGATTAGCGGCTTTAGAGGAAGGAGTTGTTAACTCAAACACTTCTTTTGACTGTCATGGGGTGCTGCATATAGGCAGTTGGAGTTTTAAAGATTGGAAGACTCATGGGCCGGGGATTAATCTTAAAAAAGCTATTGCCGAATCTTGTAATATTTTTTTCTATATTGTGGGAGGGGGGTTTGATAATTTTGGAGGTTTGGGACCGGAGAGAATAGGAGAATACGAAAGAAAATTCGGTCTGGGATCTTTGACCGGTATTGATTTGGAAGCTGAAAGAGCGGGTTTTATTCCCACTCCGGGATGGAAAGAGGAAGAAAAAGGGGAAAACTGGTATATTGGAGACACTTATCATATTTCTATCGGACAAGGAGACATAACAGCTACTCCTCTTCAAATTGCCAATTATATAACTGTTATTGCCAATGGAGGCGTTTTATACCGCCCTTATTTGGTAGACCAAATTGTTGATGGAGAATCGGGAGAACTTGTTGAAAAGCTAAAACCGGAAATTATTGATTCAAATTTCATTGAAGAATCTCATTTACGGCTTGTTCGTGAGGCAATGAGAGAAACGGTAGTCTCCGGAACCGCTCAAACTTTAAACGAATTGGCTGTGGCCGTTGCCGGGAAAACGGGAACCGCTCAAATTGGAGGGACTGATAATACGCATTCTTGGTTTGTCGGTTTTGCTCCGGCGGAAAATCCTCAATTGGTGTTGGCAGTAATTGTTGAAGAAGGCGGTGAAAGTTCCGATGCGGCCGTACCGGTTGCCAAAGAAGCTTTTAGCAATTATTTTTCAGGAGAAAACGGTGAAAGTCAAAATTGATTTTTTGGTTTTTCTCTTTCCGATAATTTGTGATAATATTTTTATTGTTCTTATTTATTAATTTTTAATTTATTTCAATGATTGAAGGAGTCAAAGTTAAAAAACTACAAAAGTTTACAGATGATCGCGGTTGGCTTTTAGAAGCTTTCAGAGTTGATGAAATCCCTCAAGGAACTCAACCGGCAATGTCTTATGTTTCCATGACAAAGCCCGGAGTTACTCGAGGGCCTCATGAGCATGAAGATCAAACGGACATTTTTGTTTTTATCGGCCCCGGAACTTTTCAATTAAATCTTTGGGATAATCGCAAAGATTCTCCCACTTTTGGTAAGACCGAAAAACATGAATTTGGAGAAAATAATCCAGGGATGGTTATTGTTCCTCCCGGAGTAGTACATGGTTATAAAAATATTAGTGATCAAGAAGCTTGGTGCTTAAATTATCCCAATCGTTTGTATGCCGGGGAAGGGAAAAAAGAAAAAGTTGACGAAATTAGGCATGAAAACGATTCCGGATCCAAGTTTAAAATTTCTTAAAAAGCTAGATTAAACAGTCTAGAAAAATAAAAAATGGGAAAAAGCGGAGAGAAGCCTTGGCAAAAAATAAGCCAGCGTTATGTTTATGAGCACTATCCTTTTATAAAAGTTAGGCGTGATTCAGTTATCCAGCCAAATGGTGAAAAGGGAAAATATACTGTTGGAGAAAGGCCTGATGCTGTTTTTATTATTGCTGAAACGGAAAAGAAAGAAATTTATTTAGTAAAGCAATGGCGTTATCCCTTAGATAAAGAAACTTTAGAAATTCCCGCCGGAGGGGTTAATAAAGGGGAAAGTCCGAAGGCGGCTGCCATTAGGGAGTTAGCCGAGGAAGTGAGTCTGAAAGCTTCTTCTTGGGAAAAACTTGGGGAAGCTTATCCTTCTCCAAGTTTTATTAAAAATAAAGGTTTTATTTTTTTGGCGAGAAAACTGGAGAAGATAAATTATCCTGCCGATCCTACGGAGCGAGATATGAAAATATATAAATTTTCCTACGAGAAAATTGTTGAGATGATAAAAAGTGGAAAGATAGAGGATGTGTTTTCAATATCGGCTTTATGGTATTATAAGAACAAGGGCTCTAAAAGAATTTTAAATTTTAAATTATAAATTTTAAATTAAGGGATATCAGCCGAAGGCTGATTGCTCTTTAGGTGTTTTCTCTCCTAATCTAAAATTTATAATTTATAATTTCTTTTATGCGTATTTTAGTTACCGGCGGAGCCGGATTTATGGGTTCTAATTTTATCCATTATCTGCTAAAAAAATATCCAGAATATGAGATTATCAATTTAGACAAGCTTACCTATGCGGGGAATTTAGATAATTTAAGAGATATTGAGAATAATTCTAGTTATACTTTTATAAAAGGGGATATTGCTGATAAAAACGATCTTGAAAAAGGGGTTGGAAAAGGAGTGGATGTTATTGTAAATTATGCGGCAGAAACCCATGTTGATCGTTCTATCATGGATCCTGAGGCTTTTATAAAAACAGATGTTTTGGGAACTTATGAACTTTTGGAGACTGTCAGAGAAAAACGAGCCGGAAAACTGATTCAGATTTCAACGGATGAAGTTTTTGGAGATATTAAGGATGGAGAATTTACAGAAAATTCTCCATTTCTTCCAAATAGTCCTTATAGTGCCTCCAAAGCAGGCGGAGACCTTATGTGCCGGGCTTATTATAAGACTTACAAGATTCCTGTTATCGTTACTCATAGCTGTAACTTTTATGGTCCCTACCAATATCCAGAGAAATTAATTTCTCTTTTTACAACTAATTTGTTAGAGGGTAAAAAAGTTCCTTTGTATGGGGACGGAAAAAATGTGCGGGAATGGATTTTTACTGAAGATCACTGTCAAGCTATTGATTTAATTATGCATCGCGGATTAGCAGGCGAGATTTATAATATTGGCACGGGAGAACGTTATAGCAATATGGAAATTGTGAAAATGTTGCTTAGCCTTTTGGATCTTGAGGAGAACAGAATAGAATTTGTAAAAGATAGACCGGGCCATGATCTCCGTTATGCAATAAATAGTAAAAAGCTTAGGGAAGAATTAGGTTGGGAACCTCAGCATAAATTGAAAGAGGGGCTAAAGGAAACAGTAAAGTGGTATCAGAATAATAAAGAGTGGTGGAATAAAATAAAAAGCGGAAAATATTTGGAATATTATAAGAAACAGTATAAAGATAGATAAAAAATTTAACTTAAATATTCTACTGAATAATTTTTTCAGTTTTATTCAATGAAAATTATTATTATTGGGCATAAAGGAAATTTAGGCCAGCAGCTAATGAAGGTTTTTAAAAATTTAAATCCTGTTGGATTGGATAGAGAAGATATAGATATAACAAATGAGAAAACATTGAGTTTAAAAATAACTGAATTAAATCCTCAAATAGTAATCAATGCTTCAGCTTACAATGATGTTAATAAATGCGAAGAAAGTGAAGAGGAGTTTGAGCTAGCTAAAAAGATTAACGGTTACGGTCCCGGTTATTTGGCAAAAATTTGCAAGAAGCTAGGAGCCGTGCTGGTTCATTATTCTACGGATTATGTTTTTAAAGGAGATAAAGAAGAGGGTTATTTGGAGAGTGATATCGGTGGCCCCATTCAAAATTATGGGGAAAGTAAGTACTTGGGCGAACAAGAAATTAAAAAGGGGACAGAACGTTATTTTTTAATCAGAACTTCTAAACTTTTTGGACCTTCCGGCGTAAGCGAGTTTTCTAAAAAGAGTTTTATTGATATTATGCTTGATCTTGGCCGAAAGAAAAAAAGTATTGAAGTAGTTGACGAGGAGGTTAGTTGTTTTACCTATACTCCTGATTTAGCGGAAGCTACAAGAAAATTACTGGGTTTTGGTAAAGGGAATTCAATAAGTTCTAGAAAATGGGCTTTTGGAAACTATCATTTTGTTAATGAAAATCCTTGCACTTGGTATGAATGTGCTGTTAAACTTTTTAAAATTGCGGGGGAAAAAGTAGAGGTAAAGCCGGTTCCGGCGGAACAGTTCCCTCGTTTAGCCAAGAGGCCGGCTTATTCAAGGTTGCTGAACACCAAATTTCCTAAATTGAGAAATTGGGAAGAAGCTGTTAAAGAGTACATTGATTTTAGGAACAAATAATTATAAGATTTAAAATTGTAAAGTTAAGCCGAAAAACTAATTCATTTTTTAATTTTAAAACTTTATCCATGAAAGCCATAATTGCTGCCGGTGGTCATGGGACTCGGTTGAGACCCATAACCTACACTCTCAATAAGCATCTTTTTCCAATTGCCAACAAGCCGATGATTTTTTATGCTTTGGAAAAAATAAAAGAGACAGGGATTAAAGAAGTAGCTATCAATATCAACGAAGGAGATAAAGAAATCCGAAAAGTTTTAGGAGAAGGTAAAAAATGGGGGCTAAAAATAACTTATCTTGAACAAAAAGGAGGCGCTTTGGGAGTGGCCCATGTAGTAAAAAACGCAGAGACTTGGCTAAGCGGAAGCGACCTTTTGTTCTATCTGGGGGATAATATCGTTTTAGGCTCTCTGGAAGAATTGGTTGAAAAATTTAAAAGAGAAAAACTAGATTGCCTTTTAGCTCTTTCCAAAGTACTTGATCCGGAAAGATTTGGGGTGCCTGTAATAAAAAACGGCAAAATAATCAAAGTGGAAGAAAAACCGAAAAAGCCGAAAAGTAATTATGCAGTGACGGGAATTTATATTTATTCTAATAAGGTGATTGAAGCGGTTAAGAATATCAAAAAAAGCGATCGGGGGGAATTGGAAATTTCCGATGCCCATACTTATTTAATAGAACAAGGAGCTAAAGTGGGTTATAAAAAGATAACCGGCTGGTGGAAAGATACCGGTAAACCGGAAGATCTTTTGGAAGGCAATGGATTGGTACTATCAGGTATTTTGCAGAGTAAAATTGAAGGGATTTTAGATAAAGAAGCGAGAATAGAAGGGAAGGTAATTATTGGCAAGGGGACAAAAATAGGAAAAGGAGTTTTAATAAGAGGTCCGGTTGCTATTGGAAAAAATTGTGAAATTGAAAATTCTTCAATAGAACCTTACACCGCAATTGCAGATAATTGTAAAATTAAAGGAACGGAAATTCACCATTCTATTGTTTGCGAAGGTTCTTGTATCGTTGATTGCTCAAAAAGAATTACCGACAGTTTAATCGGTAGAAATTGTTTAATTAGTTCGGAAAATTCCAGTAAACCCAGTGGGCACCGATTGATTATCGGGGATAATGCCCAAGTGGAATTATAATTGGGAAAAATATTATTTTTAATTTAGATAATTATGCTTGAAAAACTAAAGCAACTTAGAAAAATTAAGAAACAGATGGAGAACGTAGAAGTGGAGGAAGAAATAAACGGGGTGAAGGTTAAAATGAATGGGGCAATGAAAGTTTTAGCTGTTTCTATAGCTGATAAAGATGACTCGAAGTTGGAAAAAAACATAAGGAAAGCTGTAAATGCGGCGACTAAAACTATCCAGAAAAAAATGGCCAAGGATATGATGATGGGAGGAGATCTTTTCTAAATTTTTAGAGTACAGAATTGAGAAGGTGATTAGCTCAGTTGTCAGTTAGAGACTGACTATCTTTGAGTGATTGTCTGCTCATTAAAAAGAACATCATGAAAATATAAGGTTGTGGATTCTTCAACCGCCCAGTATTTGCCTCGCATATGCAGGGTAAGTTGGGGCAGTTAGCTCAGCTGGTTAGAGCGTCTGCTTGACGTGCAGAAGGTCATAGGTCCGAGTCCTATACTGCCCACTTCTAAAATTCTTATTATGCCTTCCTACGAACAACTAAAACAAGAACACCAAAACTTAAAAGATCTC
>JAGYOS010000121.1 GCA_018399475.1 bacterium | reverse complement strand
ATAGCTGTCACCGAAGCCTTGATTGCCGATGACTCGGGTAGCCTTAAGGCTGCTTGGTATAATCAGCCTTTTATCAAGCAATCTTTGGAAGAAGGATGCATGTATCGTTTTAGCGGCAAAGTCAAAGCTACCGCTAAAGGAATAACTCTCCAGTCACCTTCTTTTGAAGCAGCCGACAGAGAAAAGACTCAAACGGGGGCTTTAATTCCCATTTACCACACTACTGAAGGGCTTTCTTCCAAAATGTTGCGTTATTTTATCAGGCAAGTAATACCCTTTGCTTCCAATTTGCGGGAATATCTACCGGCAGATATTATCCGGCGGCATAATTTCCTCGCCTTTGCAGAAGCTGTCCAAAAAATTCACTTTCCGAAAAGTAAAAGAGATTTTCTAGAGGCTAAAAAAAGGCTAAGTTTTGATGAACTTTTTATTCTTCAACTAAATTATCAAATTAAAAAAGCTCGTTGGCAAGAAAACAAAGCAATCAGGATAAAACAGAATATTAAATTCATTAAAACGGCTCTAAAAAAATTGCCTTTTGAGCTGACCGCCGACCAAAAAATAGCCCTCTGGGAAATTATCAAAGATTGCAACCGAACCGTTCCCATGAATAGGCTTTTGGAAGGAGATGTGGGCAGCGGGAAAACAATTGTTGCCATTCTGGCTTGCTTAAATACTTCTCAGGAAGGATACCAAGCGGCTTTGATGGCTCCTACTGAAATTCTTGCCCGCCAACATTTTGAGGAGATAAAAAAAATTGCCGGCAAATTTAATATTCCTTGCGCTCTTTTAACTAATTCTTTAAGCGTCGTTAGCCAAAAAAGACAACGAAAGATTGCCAAGAGCAAACTGCTGGCGGAAATAAAAACAGCTAAAATAAAATTGGTTGTCGGCACGCATGCCGTAATTCAAAAAAAGGTAAAATTTAAAAATTTAGCACTGGTTGTTATTGACGAGCAACACCGCTTTGGCGTAAAACAGCGCTCCTACCTAATTAATACTGCGGAAAAAACCAAAGACGGATTGCCGGCGACGGTCCCTCATCTGCTTTCCATGACCGCCACTCCGATCCCCCGTACTCTTTCTCTGACTGTTTTTGGAGATCTGGATATTTCCCTGATTAAAAACCTTCCTCGGGGAAGAAGAGAAATAAAAACAAAAATTATTCCTCCTCGCCAACGCTCCCAAGCGTACCGATTCATCAAAAAAGAAATTCAAAAGGGAAGGCAGGCCTTCATAATCTGTCCTCTGATTGAAGAGTCGGAGCTGTTGGCAACCAAGGCGGTAAAAGAAGAATACCAAAAACTCAGCGAAAAAATCTTTCCCGATCTTAAAATAAGCCTCTTGCACGGCAAATTAAAAACAGCGGAAAAAGAAACTTTGATGCAAAAATTCAGCCGTAACCGAATTTCAATTTTGGTCGCCACTTCGGTAGTGGAAGTGGGAATTGATATTCCCAACGCCACTGTCATGGTGATTGAGGGAGCGGAAAGATTCGGGCTTTCCCAGCTTCACCAATTCAGAGGCAGAGTAGGTAGAGGGAAATACCAATCTTACTGTTTCCTCTTTACAGAATCACCTTCTCAAAAAACTTGGGAGAGAATCAAATCTTTGGAAAAAACTCAAGACGGGTTTAAATTGGCCCAAAAAGATTTGGATATGCGAGGACCGGGAGAGCTTTTGGGAGAAAAACAGTCGGGATTTTCCAATCTAACAGTTGCTTCTCTCAAAAACACCGCACTTATAAAATTATCCCGCGAAGAAGCAAAAAAACTGATCGTTAAAGATCAGCAATTAAATTCTTGTCCTCTCTTAAAGCGGAGAATGAAAAAATTCAACGAGAATATCCATTTTGAGTAAAAGTACCGATTTAACCTCCTCCGAATATCCCGACAGAAATTCCTATTACGCACATCACCGCCGAAATTATCCAAAGGCGCATAACAACTTTGGACTCCGGCCAACCTTTGGCCCTAAGGTGGTAGTGGAAAGGAGTCGCTAAAAATATTTTCTTGCCTTTAAATAATTTCTTGGAAGCAAGCTGGATAATAACCGATAAAGATTCGGCTAAATAAATAAAAACAATAAAAGGCAAGACTAAAGAAGAATTAGTCAACATAGCCACCACTCCCAAAGTGGTTCCCAAGCTAAAAGCGCCTGTATCTCCCATAAAAAAACGGGCGGGGTAAATATTGAACCATAAAAAAGCCAACAAGCCTCCGCTAAGCACAGCGCAAAGAGCGGCCAGATCTATTCTGTCTTGAAAAAAGGCTAACAGAGAGAAGGATCCAAAAGCCAATAAAAGAATACCTCCGTTTAAACCGTCTAGCCCGTCAGTAATGTTGGAAGAAACAGCGGTGGCTACAATGATAAAAATAAAATAAGCGATGTACCACCAGCCTATTTCAAAATCTCCTATTCCGGGAAAATGAATGCTGCTATAACCAAGCTTAAAATGGAACCAAAGCCCTCCCACCAAAGCTATCGCCAGAAGCCATAAGATTCTATAGAGGAAACGAATACCGCCTCCTTTATTGCTTCCCTTGCCCCGACAACTAAAATAATCATCCAAAAGACCGATCAATCCCGTAGTTACTAAGGCGAAAATAGGCAGCCAAGTCTGGGAACGAGATAAAAAATTCAAATTTCCCCAAAAGCCGCCGGGGTTTATTTTGGAAATGCCAAAGAAAAACAACGCCATCACCAAAGCGGTTATCCATACTAAAAGCCCGCCCATCAAGGGAGTTCCTTCTTTTCCTTTAGTGACACTCCTGGTGACAGGCGCTTCATCTCCGTCAACGGTTTTGCTTTTAACTTTCGTCCTAAAACGCTTGCTGTAAAGAAAAGCAGTCAGTAAAGGGGTCCAGAGAATAGCAAAAACAAAAGCAAAAAGGCTTAACAAAAAAATTTTTATCAGGTTAACATATAAAGGGACCGTTAACACTTGAGCAAATTCCATTAGATAGCTCTTAAATAATTAATCTCCGAATCGTTTTTCAAGAATTTCAAAAAATTGGGAGATTACCAGTAATAATTAGTCAACGACCAATTAAGCATTTCTTTCATCTCTTCCCAGCGCATTTCATTGCCACTATTAAGAATAACCCCAATTACCATTCTCTCTTTTTGGCTATCCCGAAAAGCCGACATTAAGCAATAGCCGGCGTTATAAGTAAAACCGGTTTTACTAGCGACCACCCGAGGAGCCAATTTTTCATCTTTAAGAAAAATATTGGTATTGCCTACCCGATGGGAAAGCAACCCGTCGCAAGAAGTAATTTGAATCGGCCCTTTGATCTGCATCGTCTTCCTCACTTTTTCTTTTTGAAGGGCAACTTGAGCAACTTTGGCAAAATCGTAAGCGGTTGAATAAGAAATCTCATCTTCCAAGCCTGAAGGTTCTTGAAAGTTAGAATCCCGCAGACCCATTTCTTTAGCTTTTTCATTCATCAGTTTCGCAAATTCTTTCTCGCTACCGGCCAAATGTTCCGCCAAAGCAATGGCGGCGGAATTATCAGAATTCATCAGCATGGCTTTGAATAAATCCCCCGCTTTTATGATTTCGTCTTCTCTCAAATGAACTCCCGCTCCTCCGGAAAAAGCAGCCTGATGGCTGATTTTAACATCTTCATCCCAGCTGCCAATTCTCTCAGCTACAACAATAGCGGTCATCATTTTGGTTAAACTGGCAATGGGCATTCTTTTCTTTTCGTCTTTTTTATATAAAATTTTTCCACTTTCCGCATCAATAGTAATGGCAGAATGGCTCCAGACAAGAGGTGGCTGAGGCTCGGCTTTTTCAATAAGTTTGGGAATCTTTTTAAACTCTTCCAAAACAATACCTTTCGCCGGTTCTTCTTCATTTTCCCCCGCTTTATTTTCGGAAGAGTTAAAATCGGTAGTTTCTACAATGGGAGTTTCAATAGGTTCCAAACCCTCAACTATTTTCCAAGCTCCTCCAAAAGTAACGGCTAAAATAATAACTAGAAGTGATACTAACATGTTGCTTTTTTTTCTTGAGTTAAAAAATTTCTTAATTTTTCATTTTCGGCAAATTTTTGATAATCAGGCAAGTCCTCTTCGCTTTCAACGCCTAAAGACCTTAAAAGGCTTAAGCTGGGATAATATCGGGGAGCCCCTTTTTTCCCCTTGGAAACAAGCATACCCTTAATCATCAAATTTCTAATCGCCCGTGAAGACTTAACTCCCCGAATCATTTCTATTTCTTCTTCCGTCGCCCCTTTTCTGTAAGCGGTTATAGCCAGAACCTCCAAACCGGCTCCGCCCAAAGTTTTTTCTTCTTTTTTCTTGACAAGTTTTTTCACAAAAGAAGCCTGGGCCGGATCAGTAACCAATTGATATTTTCCCGCCGAGCTTATAATTCTTAATCCCGTAGTTTCCAAAACTTCCCGAGCTTTTGCTAAGGCTTTTTCGGTTTCTTCCCGGCTAATTTTAATCAGCTTGGCAAGATTATAAACGCTAAGCGGATCTCCACTGGCAAAAAGAAGACTGATTATTATAGAACTTGTTTGATTAAGAGGCAATTTCTTTTCTTCCATTAAATTTTACTAATTTTCCAAACTTCTGGTGGACTCCTTTTTGACCGAATTATTTTCCAAAAGAAGCCTTAAAATTGCGGTTCCGAATTTCTTGCTGGAAACTATAATCACTCCATCTTGAGCAACCGCATAATCTATAGAAAGCAATTGGTTGGAACTGAAATTAATGTATCTTCTCCTTTCGCTTATGGTACTGTCGCTAAATGTATTTCCTCCCTTTTCCAAAAGTTCTAAATTGCTGTCAAAATAAAGATTTCTTAAATCGCCAACTAAAGTAGGTTCCCATTGTTTAAGATTTTCCAAAGAAATAGCTCCTTCTTCAAAAATAAGCAGCAAGCCCATTCTGATATTACTGGCCACCCGGTTATCTTTTTCTTCAAGATAGACCAAAAATTTATGGGTAACCATTTTTTCTCCCAGACCGGGCATCATTTTCAAGCCTAGAACATCAACCAATTCTTGAAAAGTTAGCAACCGTTTTCCTTCATAAACATTAAGAAAATAAATTTGATTCTTTCCCAAAAGACCTAAATTTTGCTCAAGATAATTGAAAATGCCGGCTCTGGTTATCGCTCCTTCTTCCTCTTGTTCCCCGGAACCAAAAATTCCCATTATTTTTTTCACAAAACTTTCTTTTTGTTGAGGCAAATCCTTGGAAAACAAATTTATTTCCATTATTTCGCCTTCCCCCAACAATTCTTGAGTTTTAAGAGCGGCGTAATCAACCGGAGTTTCTTGAACTGAAGAAACCGGCTCTTCTTCTATCTCCTCTTCCTCCTCTTCAATGACAGTTGAAACTTCATTGGAATTTCCGGAAAATACAAGCTTTGCTTTGCTGATAACACCTTTAACATTTCCTAAATCTTCGTCGGAGAAAACAAGCAGAACAATGCCCCCAATTAAGAAAAAGAGAACGGCAATTAAAATGATCATTTTTTTTCCGGATTTTTTAGCAGGCGCCAAGATTCTTCCTTCATAAGAATCTTTGGTTCCGGCCCCGGGAGCCGCCTTAATATTTTCCTCCTTGATAATTATCGGCTCTTTCGTTTCTTTTATTTCCTCCATTGCTTCAAAAGACTTTTTTTCTTTCTTGGGTCCCAAGAAAGAAAAAAAGTCTTTTATCTTTTGGTCTAAAGATACCGG
>JAGYOS010000120.1 GCA_018399475.1 bacterium | reverse complement strand
GGAAATAATACCAAACTGATTCTAAAAAGAGGCGAAAATTAAAATGTCTTGCTCTCTAAGGAAAATACAATCCATTCTTGAGACAGTGGAAGCGCGAACGCTTGTTCTGTCTTAGGGAAGAGGATCTGACTTTTATTTCCGTTTGACAGGCGAGTTTCTCTTTGATACCTTTGTAAATACTTTATAAATACTTTCATAAAGAAACTTCGAGAGAAGTTATTTTTTAGTTTATTTATTTTTTAGTTTATGCCTACAATTAACCAGCTCATAAAAAGGAAAAAGAGAAAAAGAAAAGTCAGGAAATCAAAATCTCCCGCCTTGCAACGTTTTTTCAATACTTTGAAGCATAAGCCTGTTAAATATTCCGAGGGGAGTCCTTTTAAAAGAGGAGTCTGTGTTAAAGTTTCCACTACTACTCCCAAGAAGCCGAACTCAGCTTTAAGAAAAATTGCCAGGGTGAAGCTTACCAATAAAATGGAAGTTACCGCTTATATTCCTGGCATTGGGCATAATTTACAGGAACACTCCATTGTTACTATCAGAGGAGGTAGAGTGAAGGATTTGCCGGGAGTCCGTTACCATGTAGTGAGAGGAGTATTGGATGCTGCCGGAGTAAGTGACAGAAAAAGAGGGCGAAGTAAATATGGGGTTAAGAAACCAAAAGATAAAAAATAGGAATTACGTAATTGAATCAGTAATTAAATAATTGGTAAATTTTAAATGGTTAAGCAATATGTTCCTGATCCTAAATTCAACAATGCTTTAGTCGGCCGTTTAGTTGGTCAGCTTATGAAAAAAGGTAAAAAGCCGAAAGCTCAAAAAATTATTTATGATAGTTTTGAATTTATTAAGGATAAAAGCAAGCGCGATCCTTTAGATATTTTTGATGAAGCGGTAAGAAATGTTACTCCTTCTCTTGAAGTTAGGGCTAAGAGAATAGGAGGAGCTAATTATCAAGTGCCGGTGCCTGTAATGGGCGAAAGGAAAATAACTTTAGCTTTACGTTGGATTATTGCTGCGGCTAAGGCTAAGAAAGGTAAAATTATGGCGGAAAAACTGGCTTTGGAAATTATGGATGCCGCTAAAAAACAAGGTTCGGCGATTAAAAAAAGAGAAGATATTCATCGAATGGCCGAGGCGAATAAAGCCTTTGCTCATTTTGCTTAAAACTACGACAATTATAAATTTTAAATTATAAATTTTTCACCTAGAGGGTGACCAACCTCTGGCTGGTGATTTATTTAGAAGAAGCTATCTTAATAAAGTGTCTTCTAGACTTTCTGAGATTTCCTCTTTTGCGGGGATGACAGTACAAATTAAAATTTATAATTTAAAATTCCCCATGTTGCGGAAATAACAGATCAATTTATAATTCAGAATTTATAATAATTTTATGGGCCGTAAATATCCTTTAGAAAAAACAAGAAATATTGGAATCATTGCTCACATTGATGCCGGAAAAACAACCGTTACAGAACGGGTTCTTTTTTACACTGGGATTTCTCATAAAATTGGAGAAGTTCATGAAGGAGAAGCGATTATGGATTGGATGGACCAGGAGAGGGAAAGAGGCATTACCATTACTTCAGCGGCAACGACCTGTTTTTGGTCTCCTTCTATTTTTGGAGATGACGGAATGATGCAGTCAGGGAGTAAAGATCACACTATTAATATTATTGATACTCCCGGGCATGTTGATTTTACGGTTGAAGTTGAACGTTCTCTAAGAGTTTTGGACGGCGGAGTGGTTGTTTTTGACGGGAAAATGGGAGTAGAGCCGCAGTCGGAAACGGTTTGGAGGCAAGCTGATAAATACAAGGTTCCCCGCATCTGTTTTGTAAACAAAATCAATCAAACCGGAGGGGATTTCTATATGAGTTTAGAATCAATCCAAAACAGATTAAGTCCCAAAGCGGTAGCTATTACTTTACCTATTGGCAGTGAACAAAATTTGGAAGGGCTTGTTGACTTGGTTGAAATGAAAGCTTTTGTTTATGCTGATCCCGAACACACTCAATTGAAAAAAATTGAGATTAGCGATGAAATGAAAGCCGACGTCCAAAAATATAGAGAACAGTTGGTAGAAAAAGTGGCTGAAACTGATGATAAATTATTGGAAGTTTTTTTGGAGGACGGCAAAATTTCTCAAAAGGAATTAAAATACGCTATTCGTAAAGCTACTTTAGCTGGAAAATTATTTCCGGTTGTTGGAGGAGATGGACGATCGGTTATTGTCACGAAGCTTTTAGACTATATCTTGGAGTATCTTCCCAATCCTTTGGATGTTCCTCCAATTGAAGGCGATGATCCTAAGACTGAGAAAAAAATTGCCCGGGAAACAAGTGATGAGGAAAGTTTTTCCGCCTTGGCTTTTAAAATCGCCACCGATCCTTTTGTGGGAACTCTTTGTTTCTTTAGAGTTTATTCAGGTGTTTTAAAAGTTGGAAGCTATGTTCTAAATTCTAATAAAAACGAAAAAGAAAGAGTAGGCCGGATTGTCCGGATGCATTCCAATAAAAGAGAAGAAGTGGAGGAAGTGTATGCCGGAGAAATAGCTGCTGTTGTTGGTCTTAAAAGCACAACGACAGGAGACACTCTTTGCGATTTGGATAAGCCAATAATATTGGAAAATATTACTTTCCCTGAGCCGGTAATTTCAGTAGCGGTCGAACCGAAGACTAAAGCTGATCAAGAAAAAATGGGGATTGCCTTAAGAAAACTTGCTCAGGAAGATCCTACTTTTAAAATCAGAACGGATGAAGAAACTTTGGAAACAGTAATTTCGGGTATGGGAGAACTTCATTTGGAAGTTTTAGTGGAGAGGATGAAACGAGAATTTAAAGTGGGCGCCAATATTGGCAAGCCTCGAGTAGCTTATAGGGAGACCATTGAAAAAGAAGCTGAAGCTGAAGAAAAATACGTTCGTCAAACGGGGGGTCACGGTCAATACGGCCATGTTTTGTTAAAATTGGAACCTCAAGAAGCGGGCAAGGGCTATGAATTTGTTAATGCGATAAAAGGAGGCAGAATTCCTCAAGAATTTATCCCGGCAGTTGAAAAGGGAATTAAAGAAGCCATGGAAAACGGAGTAATTGCCGGCTATCCGGTGGTTGATACCAAGGTAACTTTATTTGACGGGTCTTTTCATGA
>JAGYOS010000119.1 GCA_018399475.1 bacterium | reverse complement strand
ATTAACAATTACTAGAAAGCTAACCTACATAATGTTTTAAGTTCCATATAGCTTTACTAGAAGAAATAAGTATTATTTAAAAGTTATTTTACTGTTACAGTAAAATAAGTACAGTGTATTTTAAAAATCTGGATTCCCGCTTTCGCGGGAATGACATGTAAGAAAGTACTTCCTTAACTTTCCGAGATTCTCGCTTTCGCCTGCCTGTCATCTTTATTTTTTCATAATTTCCAAATAGGCCTTTGGAGGAATGGCAACTTTGCCAAATTTTTCCAATCTTTTTTTACCTTTTTTCTGTTTTTTCAAAAGCTTATCTTTCCTGGTTCTATCCCCTCCATAAAGCTTAGCCAAAACATCTTTTTTCAAAGCGCTGAGAGTTTCTCTAGCGACTATTGTTCCACCTACCGCTGCTTGAATAGCCACTGAAAAATTTTGTCTTTCCAAAGTATCTTTTAATTTTTTCAGAATTTTTAAACCGATTCTTCTTGCCTGATCTTGAGGTACGATTCTGGATAGTTCTTCCCTTAATTCTCCGGCGATCAGAATATCAAGCTTCACCAGTTTAGAGGCTCTAAATTCCAATAATTCATAACTGATTGAAGCGTACCCTTGAGAAACATTTTTTATCGCATCATGTAAATTGGTAATTGCTTGAGACAAGGGAATTTCATAAATTAAAGCTGCTCTCGTTGGGCCAAAGTAAACCGTACTTTTATAAATAGCTCTCCCGGAAGCCATATATTCCATAATGCTACCAACATAAGCGGGAACGGTTATTATTTCCAATTTAACCCAAGGTTCTAAAATAGTTTCAATAATAGCAGGATCGGGCAGTTCTAAAGGAGAATTGATAACCATTTTTTTACTTTTTCCCCTAATTTTAATTTGGAATTGGACGCTAGGTGCCGTAAAAATAAGGTCTTGATTAAATTCCCTCTTTAATCTCTCTTGGACAATTTCTAAATGCAACAATCCTAAAAATCCTCCTCTAAAACCTCTTCCCAAAGCCTGGGAACTCTCGGGCTTATAAACAAAGGCAGCATCATTCAAAGAAAGTTTCTCTAAGGCATTTCTCAACTGATTATAATTTTCTCCACTTCTCGGATAAAAACTGGCAAAAACCATCGGTTTCGCTTCTTGATAACCTTTTAAAGGAGAAGTTTTTTGCCTGGTTGGCCAAAAAGCAAGCGTATCTCCCACCCGGCATTCATTAACATCCTTTAGCCCGGTAGCTAGATAGCCTATTTGACCCGTAGAAAGTTTTTCTTGAGCTATCAATTTAGGACTAAAAATTCCCAGTTCTATTATTTCCGCTTCCTTTTTTGTTTTTAAAGTAAAAATTTTTTCTCCTTTTTTGAATTCTCCATCTATTACCCTTACATAAGCAACTACTCCTTTATAAGAATCATAACAAGAATCAAAAATCAAAGCCCTGGAGGGTTTTTCAGATTTGCCTTTGGGAGCCGGCACTTCATCTATTATTTTTTTAAAAATTTCTTCAACTCCTTCGCCAGTTTTTGCAGAAACTTTAAGAATATCCTCTTTGTTGCCTCCCAATAAATTAAAAATGGCATCGGCGGTTTGTTCCACCTCGGCGTTGGGAAGATCAATTTTATTGATCACCGGAATGATTGCCAGATCTTCTTCCAAAGCCAGATAGAGATTGGCTAGAGTCTGAGCCTGGATCCCTTGAGCGGCATCCACCAATAAAATCGCCCCCTCCACCGCAGCCAAACTACGGGAAACTTCGTAATTAAAATCAACATGCCCCGGCGTATCTATTAAATTAAATTCATATTCTTCATCCCGAAAAAAATATTTCATTTTAACCGGCTGCAGTTTAATAGTAATTCCTCTCTCTCTTTCCAAATCCATCTGATCAAGAGTTTGCTCTCGCATATTTCTTTTATCTAAAGCGCCGGTAATTTCCAAGAGCCGATCGCAAAGAGTGGATTTTCCATGATCTATGTGAGCAATAATGCAAAAATTGCGAATATTTTTCTGATTCATAATTAGAGTACTGCTATTGATTTAAACCCTCCAGTTTCTTATTTTTCAACATTTTACCCAGCAGATCCTTAACCGCACTGATTTCTTTTATCCCCAAGTACCAAGCCAAAACAAGGAAAACCAATACACCGCCCGAGGAAGAAACGGCCGTTTGAATAAAAACTTTAGAAAAAGTTTCCGTTCCCAAATTTAAGCCGACGAGATATTTTAAAAGCTGAACGGTGATTCCTCCCGCAATGGAGGCCAAAACAATTTTGGCTGTTGTGGAAAGAATCCTTTGGTCTTCAAAACCTCCCAATTTAAAATGCAGGATAACCAACATCAGCAGAAGATTTAAAGTTTGGGCAACCGAAAAAGCCAAGGCCACTCCCCCAATACCCATACCCATTATTTTACCGAATAAGAAAGCTAAAGTTATATTGACAATAGCCGAAACTACTCCGGATATAAAAGGTATCCAAGTGTTATGAATGGCAAAAAAGGCCCGGGACACCAAAGGACTTAAGCTCTGAAAAAATAAGCTTAAAGCTAAAAAACCGAGAACTTGAAAAGTAAGAACCGTGTCTTCCCAATCAAACATGCCTGCTCCTAAAACCAACCTTACCAACTGAGCTCTTAAAACCAAAATTAAAACTGTTGCCGGAATTACAAAAAAAGAGATCCTAATAAAAGCCGTACTGAAAACCTGCACAAACTTTTTCATCCTTTTCCTATTAAAAGAAAAAGCTAAAACCGGGAAAGCTGCAACGGCAAAAGGAGCGCCAAAAATGGTAAGCGGAATGCCTGCCAAATTGTTTGCCAAGTTAAAAATTGCCAAAGAGCCCGACATTAAAATTGAAGCGATAATAGTAACGGCCAAAATATTAAATTGGTTTACCAACAAACTTAAACTGCGAGGGAACATCAGTTTGCCTATCTTTCTGATTGATTCTTCTTTTAAATTAAAAGAAAGATTAAAGCGAAAACCGGAAGAAAAGGCTCCCGGTAATTGAATCAGCATATGGCAAAAAGCTCCCAAAATTACCGCCCAAGCCAGGCCATAAATACCAAGCTGCGGGACAAAAAGATAAAAACCTCCAATAATTCCAACGTTATACATGATGGGAGCCAGCGCGTAAATTAAAAATCTTTTAAAAGTCGTCAAGATCCCCGAGAAAACTCCTGAAATTGAAAGTAAAATGGGAGAAAGAAACATTATTCTAGTCATTTCAACAGTGGTTTTTAATTTTTCCCCCGTAAAACCGGGAACAATAATTTTAACCAGCTGGGGAGCAAAGATGACACAGAATAAAGATATAAAGAAAATTAAAACCAAAATTAAATTTAAAACAGAGCCGGCTATTTCAAATGCTTTCTTTTTATTTTTAGTAAGACATTGGGAAAAAATCGGAATAAAAGCTGAGGAAAGAGCGCCGAAAATTAGAATATTAAAAACCAAATCGGGTAGACGAAAGGCAGCGTAATAAATATCCAAAGCTTCACCGGCGCCAAAATGAGCGGCTAAAATACGGTCTCTTAACATACCTAAAATACTGGAGACCAAACTTAAGCCCCCAATTAAAAAAGCCGCCGGTGTGAAATTCTTAATTGGGCCAAATCTAAAAATAGAAGAAATTTTGAAAGCCATAAAAATTATTTTTTCTTTAGGACCAGAGCAAAAAATTTATCGGTAGCCAGCTGTTCGGAAATATTCCAACCTTCTTGGTTAATTGCCAAATCGGAAGGATGGACATAAATATATTCATAACCATCAAGACCTGTTAGCCCGGATTCCAATTCAACATTTTCAGAACCGGCTTGCTTTTGAACCAATAAGCTATAAGCGTCGGCCGGTTTTCTAAGACTATCCAAATCAATCCTAAAAGGCAAAAGATATTTAAAAGAAACAGTAGCCGTTTCTCCGGGAGAAACATAAACCCAATTGGCAAAAACCGTTTTTTCTTCCTCATCATAAATTCTGGTAGCCGAATTCTCGTCAATCCGGAAGCTTTCTTCCATTTGTTTCACTTGAAAATCATCCTTAAAGCCCAGTTTTTCGTAATCCAACGGCTGATCAACAAACTCTCTGGTAAATCCGGAAGCTGAAATCAATTCACTCCCTTGAGGCACGTAGACTCTAATCCAATCACAATTTGTTGCATTGTACCAGTCATAAGCTTCATTACCTCCCTCATGCTTCCGTTTAACAGTTACAGTATCAATAATTGACCCGTCATCTTGAATCTCCGCTTGATGAATAATATTTTGTTTAATTACTCCATCCGTTTTCAAGCCGGAAATATTAGAATTAATGACACTAAGATAATCTTTGGTGGTATCTAAAACTTCTCCCGACCAACCCATTTCGGAAACAAGTTTTTGAATTTCACAATCAAAAGAGTAAAGAAGCAAACTTTTTTCTTGAAGAGCTTGGGAAAAAATTCCCAAGATAGCCGGCCAATCCTCAGGCGGAGCAGAAAAAATTTTATTGATCACCAAAGGAGTCATATCCGCTAAAATTTTCTTGGGCTTATTTTCTTCCTTGTCATAATCAACCTCTACTTGATATTGAACTTCTTCCATAAAATTGTCCTGATCAATCAGCATGCTTCCTGCCGGACCATAACCGTCAACTCTAATCGGACCGGTAACTTCCAAAAGTTCTTGAATTACTTTAGGAGTAAAAGAAATAACTCCATCTACCGTAGGACCACCGGTTTTTTCATAAAACCAGCTTATTTTTTCAGCACTGGTGGGAAAATCAGGCCACCAATTGGAATCATGCATGGACCAAGCAGCACTCATTTTTTGAATCGGTTCAGGAGGAATAATTTTTTCTTTCAACTGCCCGTCGGGATCATAGATACCCTCTACTTTGATATTCTCCAAAACTCCTTGGTTGACTTTGATAATACCGTAAGTGCCGATAAAACCGCCAGTTGCTCTGGCTTCATGATTATTTTGAAAAAGAAGCAAATATTTTCTGCCTCCATTCTGACCCAATATTTCCAAAAAGACATTAGTATATTTGGAAAATTCATCTAAGCCCCCGGTAATTTCAGGAAGAGATTTTTGCAAAACCATTATTTTCTCTCTTTCATCTCCGGAAAAATCATCTAGGTCTATTCCTTGAGATGCTTCAGAGGCTTCTTCAAGATGCTTTTTAGCATTCTTCAATTTATCGCTTAAAAGAACAACCATGTCGGTCAATGACATATTCGTTTCTGGATCATTCTCTTCAAAACCAACAAGCAGATTATTTTTTAAATCTTCCCGGCGATCAACAATTAAAGACATCGCTTGGGCTAATTCTCCGCCCGCCAGTGAAACACTTTCTCCCGTCTGCGCCATCTTTTTCCCCGATTCTATTTTGGATATTCCCGGAACAAATTTAAGAATCTTGGCGGGGATGCCTCCCACTTCTTCCAATTTCTTCCGAGCTTCTAAAAAATTTCCGTAGGCCAATTCAAAATTCTTACCGGCCCTTTTTATATCGGCCTGTTCTATTGAAGCTTGGGCTTCTTTCAAATTGCCATAACCTGCCGTACCAAATTCCTCAATGGAACTTTTTTCTCTTATTCCTTTTAAGGCGATAATTGTCACCGGCAGAATCAGTAAAGTTAAAGCCGCTACTGAAGAGTAAACTAAAGCCTTCCTAAGCCTGGGGCTAAAAGCTTCTTGAATAATTTCTCCCAAGGCGGAAATTTTTAAAACTGCTTTTTCCTTCAGCTTATCCAATAATTCTCTTTTCTCCGGTCGAGGTAATGCATTACTGATGGGACTCCCCTGATTATAAGCAAGCGAGGAGTCGGTGGAAGCAGCAGCACTAACCGGTTTAGGAAGTAAACTCTCCGCCGGTTGATCCTCAATCAGATTATTCCTTCCTGATACTTCTTTTTCAAAATATCTTTTACAAGATTCAAAAAAAGACAAAATTTCTTTACGAGAAACTTCTGCCGGGTCTAAAGACGGTTTGATTGCACCAGCCTTTGGCAAATTGTCAAATCCGGGTTGCCTTTCAAAATTGGCAGTCGGCTGGTTAGCTTTTCTTCCTTCAGTTATGGCCGCTTGACCGAAAGAGTTATTGACTACTCTAACCCTTACCCTAACACTTTCTTCCGGGACCGAAGAAAAAACTTTCTCTTTTTCAAACTGTTTTTCTTCAGCTTCCCTTGCCTGCTCCCTAAAAATTAAAGCTCTTCTTTTTTGCAACTCCAATTCTTTCTTTTTTTTGATCGCTTCTTTTTTTCTCTCTATGGCTGCTCGCTTTTTCTGTAAAGCCAGTTCTTTCCTTCGCCTTTCTTCTTGCTCTT
This sequence comes from bacterium, assembly GCA_018399475.1. Lineage (GTDB taxonomy): Bacteria > Patescibacteriota > Minisyncoccia > CAIUEV01 > JAHKAQ01 > M55B174. The sequence goes on along the minus strand of JAGYOS010000119.1, from coordinate 10,741 downwards.
TGCGGACTGCCATTTCCATTTTACGTTTTTTCTCTAACCTTAATTTTTCTTTGCGCCTGTTAATTTTTTCCCTTTGTTCCTCGCTCAAAAAGTCTGCCTTCCTTAATAATTTTATCTTTTTTTCATATTCCTCATACAAAGAAATTTTCGGCTGAACTTTTGCAGATTGAATGTTTTGATTCTTTTTATCTCCCAACACCGATTGTTTTTTTTCTTCCGCTAAATTTTCCCTTTCTAGTTTTGAGACAAAAGATATTTTTGCTTTATCTTCCAAATACAGATTTTCTCCGGCTCCGGAATTATTTTGAGGTTTGTTCTTCGGTCTATTTTCCGGCTTATTCTCCAATTTATTTCCCGATCTGTTTTCCCAGATATTTTTAACCTCATTTTTTGAAAAATTACCATAGCGGGCATTTCTAAAAACGTTTCTGACTCCGGCGGAAAAAGAAGATAGGATAGGACCCTCTGGTTTGCCGGATCGGTATTTTTGTTGCTTTCGCTTTAAATTAATAACTCCATTGTCTTGAGAATCTTGCAAATTGTCCTCACCGAAATAATTGAAGCCTTTTATTTTAAAATTATTAGCCGGCTCTTTTTCTTTAGGCCGTAAACCGGGATCAAAAATACTGCTATCCGATTCGCTTTTAAAAAAGAACGGCTTAAATAAACTGTCGCTAAGTCCTTTGCCGCTTTGTCTGATTTCTTTTTTCTCAAAAAAGACACCGCCTCCCGACTGAATGTCAGTTATAAAAACATTTTCGCCATTTTTTACAGCGTTAGAATCAACCGTCCCCCCATTCTCTTTTGACCATTGGTTATTTTTTTGTTTTGGAAAAACTCTTTTCATTTTTCCTAATTTTCCAAAAGTTGATTATAGATTTCTAAAGTCTGAGAAGCCATTTTCTGCCAACTAAAAAGCTTAATTCTCTCTTGACCTTTTAAAATTAAATCCTCTCTCAATCGACGATTATCCAGAACTTGCATAATCTTGATTGCCATGTCTTGGGAATTTTCGGGATTGAAATAGCAAGCAGCTGCTCCTAAAATTTCGGGAAGGCTGGCCTTTTTAGAACAGACTACCGGAATTTTCGCCTGCATTGCTTCCAGCGGAGGAAGACCGAAACCTTCATACAAGCTGGGGAAAACAAAGATTTCAGCATTTTCATAAATTTCTCTTAAAGAATTTTCCCCTACCAGCCCCGGGAAAATAACATTCTTAATTTTCTCTCTCTTGGCAAATTTTTTTATCTTTTCATAAAAATAATCTTTACCCCCGACTAAAACCAAATCCAATTTACTGTTTTCTTTATTTTTTTTAATTATTTTAAAAGCCAAAAGAAGATTTTCTAAATTTTTATGGGGATAAGCCGCTCCTACATACAAAATATAAGGTTTCCGTAACCCATATTTTTCCAGTTCTAATCCTCCTTCGCCAGAGTTCTTATTTCCTTTTAATTTTAGCTCATATTGTTCATCCTCACAACCTTCATAAATAACTTTAATTTTAGCTGCGGCCCGGGGGAAATACTTGGTAATATCTTTTTTGGTAAAATCGGAAACCGCAATAATTTTTTGGGAGGAAGTTATCGCTTTTTGGAGCACTTTTTGATAACCTATTTTCTTAATCCCATATTTTAAAGGCCCGAGAGTGGTAGCTTTTATGGTGGGATATTCCAATAAAATTAAATCGTGGATTGTCACCAAAAATTTGCCTTTATAAAAAAAAGGCGCATTGAAATGAGGAAAATGCGCCAGGTCTATTTTATCTTTTTCCAAAACTCTCCCCATTAAAAATTGCTCTTTAAAAGAATACCAAGGGATATCAGTAATTCTTTTTTTAAAATTGGATTTTTGAGGAGAATAAGAATCAAAATTTTCCTTCCTTAAATATATAAAATACCGGTTTTTATCATCTAACCGCTCCAAATACTTTAAAAGCATGGAAGTGTATCTTCCCAGCCCCCTGGAAGCTGCTCCATAAAAACGGGCGTCTATTCCAATATTTTTCATGATAGAAATTAATTGCTGCCAAAAATAGCTTAAGCAAATTTTAACACTGCAGGATTAAAATTCAAAGCAAGAAGCAAGAGAATGAAATTTAGAAAACAGTATTGGAAAACTTAAATTTTCTTTTTGTTGGTTGATTCCAATAAATTAATGAAAGCTTGAGCGCATTTTTTCCAAGAAAATTTTTGGGCTTGTTTAAAGCCTGCTTTTTTCAAAATATCCCTTAGTTTTTTTTCTTTTAGGCCTTTTTCAATGGCTAAAGCTAGCTCATCGTAGTTATAAGGATCAACTAACAAGGCTGCTCCTCCCACCACTTCCGGCAAAGAAGCGGTTTGAGAGCAAACTACGGTCGTTCCGCAAGCTAAAGCTTCCAAAGGAGGGAAGCCAAATCCTTCATAAAAAGAAGGATAAACAAAAAGATCGGCGCCGGAATAAAGATATTTTCTCTCTTCACTTTTGATTTCTCCAATTAAAATTATATCCCGTCTATTTTTTGATTCTAAAATTAACCGGCGAGTTTTTTTGAACATCCAACCTTCTCCGCCGGCAATAACCAATTTATGCTTTATTTTTCCCTTTTCTTTTAAATAATCGTAAGCGGCAATAACGGAACCCATATTTTTTCTGGGTTCCAAAGTGGCCAGAAAGAGAATGTATTGTGGCGGGAGTTTATATTTTTTGGCCAGTCTTAAAAAATTTTCTGTTTTTCTGCTACAAGCAAAAATTTGACGGGAGAGACCCGGATAAATAAGCTTAACTTTTGCCGGGGGACAATGGTAAAGTTTAATAATATCTTGTTTGCTGGATTCGGAAACACTGATTATTTTGTCGGCTTGTTGAACTAATTTTCTGGGATTAACCAGCCAATGCCATAAACGCCGATAAAAATTAAAAAATTCCGGATGCCTTTCAAAAGAAAGATCATGCATTGTAATTATATGTTTGCACCGGGAACTAAGAGCAGTAAAAATTAAATTGGGAGAATAGAAAAGATCAACTCCCAATAATTTATCCAAATGAGGAAATTTAAAATACCAAAGAAAAAAATTTAAAAATTTATTCGGGTAGTGAAATCTTCTAATAAAAACATTGGGATATTTTTCAAATTCAGCCAATAACTGCGGGAGAGGATTTTTATAAGAATTATAAAAAAGAATATAAATATTTTTCCGATCAAGAGTAAAGACATTTTCCAATAAATTTTTTATATATTCCTCAACTCCGGACCTCCTTTCTTCAGCTACCGGTCTTACATCAATACCAATTCTCATAAACTTTCTTTAAAAAGAAAAATCTTAAAATTAGTTGTTTATTATCATCTGGCTGGAAAATAAATTCGGTCATTAACCAAACTCTTAATTCCGAAAAAACGCCAGGTAATTTTTAAAAAGAGACAGAAAAATGCCAACAATCCCTCCTGTCAAAAAAGCAATTGTCGCCAATAATGGGATACTCCATTTTTCTTCCACTATTAGCGGAGTGCCGGCATCAATCTTAAACCAAACTTGTTTTTCCTCACCAAGCGCGGCTATTTCCTTTTCCAAAACCGCCACCAATCCGTTGACAATTTTTTCTCCTTGACTGCGGTCAACCGCTTTAAAATTTACCTCCAAATATTGCGGACCTGTTTTTCTGGCTTTCACAAGTTTACTTCTTTTCCTCATGCTGAAAGAATCAAGATCCACTCCCGCTTTTTGATAAGATTCAGTAATAATCCTAGGATTGCCAAACCACTTTTCCAACGAATCGGTAAAAATATCAATTGCCTGGCCGGAATAATAATTATCATATTGATAATCATCTGTTTGGTCCTCTCCTTTTTGACTGATGTTAATATCAAAAAAAACGGAATAAGTAACAGGTTTAATTTTATAAAAAACCAGAGCGCTTACGCAAGAAATAACTCCTAAAATTATTATAAGAGCTAAATTTTCTTTAAGAATTTTTAAAAATTTGACCAGTTCCATTAAATTATTTTAATTTTGCTTAAATTTTTCTATTTTATCCAAAATAAAATTTTTAATTTCTTTCTTAAATCTTTCTTTCCCAAAACTTGCCGCATGTTTTTTAATAACTTGGGGATCAAATTCAATTTTTTCAAATCTGTGGATTGCTTTTTCAAGACTTGGTCCATCTTGCTTATCAAAGAAAATTCCGGTAATTCCTTCTTTGATTGTTTCTAAAGCTCCTCCTTTTCTGTAAGCAATCACAGGCTTGCCGGAAGCCATTGCTTCCAAAGGCACCAGGCCAAAATCTTCTTCTTGAGGATAAATAAGAGCTTTACAATTCCGGTAGGCCTCCGCTAATTCTTTGCCGGAGCTTTCCAGACCGCCCTGCAACTCTATATTCTTATGAGCCATCTTTTTTAAACTTCTGGACTGTGGTCCGTCTCCTACAATTTTCAAAGGCAAACCGAGCTTATTAAAAACTTCTATTCCTAAATCAAATTTTTTATAAGGAACTAATCTGCCCACCATCAAATAATAATCGCCCGGCTTTTGGTTCCCTTCGGCTGTAAAATTATTTGAGAATAACGGCGGATAAATTACTTTGGCGTCCTCTTTGTAATATTTTTTAACTCTATTTTTTACCAAATTTGAATTGGCAATAAAATAATCCACTCTTTGAGCTGCCAGCTTATCCCAAATCCTAATATAATTCATGCCCCAAGGAACCGCCTTCTTGATAAAAGACGGATAATAAAATTCTTGGGTATATTTATGGCAGTCGTCCCAAGCGTAACGCATGGGAGTATGACAATAACAAATATGCAAGGTGTCCGGTTTAGTTATGACACCTTTGGCATAACTAGCCGAGTCTGACAGTATAACATCATAATAAGACAAATCAAACTGTTCCACCGCCATGGGCATTAAAATGGGAAATAAATGGTGTTCACTTCTGGAAAAAGGAATTTTTTGAAGGAAGGAAGTCCTGATTTCCTTATCTCTAAAAACTTTTCCCAAAGTTTTTTTATTATAGACCAAAGTATAAATCGGAGCTCTGGGAAAAAGCTCACAGAAACTTTCCAGAACTCTCTCGGCACCTCCATATTGGATAAGATAATCATGGACCAGAGCAATTTTCATAGCAATCCTCTAAAAAAATTCTTTAGAATAAAATCCGCTAATTCGGTAGAAACGAGTAGAAAATAAAACTTGGCAATTGCTTGCCTTTAATTAACCTTTCTTCTCTTAAATAAAACAAAAGGAGTTTTTAAAATAATGGCAATATCCATAAAAAGCGACCAATTTTCCATGTAGTAAACATCAAGCCTCACTTCCTCCTCAAAATTCAAGTCGCTTCTCCCGGAGATTTGAGCCAAGCCGGTTATCCCGGGATGGATATAAAACATTCTTTTTTGATCATAATTAAATTTATCCACCTCGTACGACATGTGGGGACGATAGCCCACCACACTCATATCTCCTTTTAATACATTGAAAAATTGAGGAAGCTCGTCTAGAGAATACTTTCTAAGAAATCTGCCAACCCTTGTAACCCGAGGATCATTTTTAATTTTATGCAAAGGAGTGTTTCTCCGAGTATTGTTTCGCTTGTCTTTTTCCAGCTTTTTCAATAATTTATTCCCCTCTTCGGTACCCAATTCTCCGTCGCAAAACTGATAATCCAACGACCGAAATTTATAAAATTTAAATTTTTTCTTGCGGTAGCCGCAACGGTAATCTCGATAAATTATCGGACCGGGAGAATCAATCTTTATCAAAAAAGCAATCAACAAATAAAGCGGAGAAAAAATGGCAATAAACGCTAAGGAAAACATTATATCAAAAACTTTTTTGATGACCCTGCCCCAGCCGTCTAAAGGAGTTTTTTTAAGCTCAATTAAAGGGAAACCTGTAATTTGCCGAATATTGATATTAATGGCATGCGATTCAAAAAGATTGGGAATGTATTTATAATCTATTTTAAAAATATCACTAAAACGAATCAACATATTAACTTTGGACTTTAAAAGTTCCGGGTCGCATTGGACAATTTCATCTATGCCTCTTCTCTCTTTGATACTTTGTAAGTTTTCCCAAGTAAAATCTGCAACATTTTTTACAACGCGATATCCCAAACCCGGATTATCTCTAAAACGGCTAAGAATGGCTTGACTGATTTTATTTTTACCAACAAGCAAAACCCGATGCATCCCCAATCCGTAACGAGCGGCTAAGAAAGCTTGAATTTGTTTTATTAAAATTCTGGCGAAGGAGGTAGAAATAACTGTAAAAAGCCAAGCTGAAATAATGATAAACCTTGAAGAAAAAAAGTCTCTGTTTAAAAAGAAAATAATAACAAGAATTAATAAAGCAGTAGAGCTGGCCGTAAAAATTTTATAAGCTTCTTTCAATTTCGGACGGGTAGTTTCCATTGAATAAAGCCCTTCCAAAGCAAAAATAAGGACAACAAAAGGAGCAATAATTAAAGTCGCCTTAAAATATAAAGTGAAGTCTATACTAAAAAGGACAGGCCTTATTTCGGAAATCAAAGGATGGAATCTTAAATAGTAAGCCAATAAAGCAGAACTTAGAATTAAGACATAATCTATGGGAACCAAGACAGCATTAAAAAAAATTTCAGATCTTTTCATAAGAAAGTTAGCTTGATAAATTTTATACAATACCTTAAGCCGGAGCTATAAGCCGGATTCTGTTCCACTAAAAGTGGAGGCGGCCATTTATCTGGATTTAATGTTGCCATTAAACTCAAGCGGCATTCCCGTTAAAAACGGGCACAGCCTTGCATCAAATAGGGTTTACCGCAAAACATTGTCGCCAATGCCTGAAAATTGTAACCGGCTAAAAGCCGATACCAATTTACTTTTCACCTTTTTCCGCCAAAGGCGGATAGTATTGTCTCTGTGGCACTTTCCCGTTTTTAGAATCGCTTCTAAAAAGGTGGGTATTACCCACTATTCCTTTCCTTCCCTGAAAAACAGGCAAGGAGATGTCCGGACTTTCCTCCCCGTTTATTGCTAAACGGAGCGACCGTCCGCTCTTTTTTAAGGTATTATAAAAAACTATAAGCCGTTTTCTTCCAACTCTTTTACCGCTTTTTTTTGTTGGCGGTTCAGTCTCTTGGGAACTTTAACCGCTATTTTAACCATTTCATCTCCTCTGCCGTAGCCACGCATCTTTTTAATTCCTTCACCTTTAATTTTGAAGATTTTACCGTTTTGAGTTCCGGCAGGTATCTTCATCTTAACCTTACCAGAAAGAGTTATAATTTCAATCCTTCCACCCAAAACCGCCATGGAAAAAGGAATTTCCGCTTTGTACCAAATATCATCTCCCTTTCTTCTAAATTGAGAATCGGGTTTAACATGGATTGTAATATATAAATCACCAGCCGGTCCTCCTTTTTCTCCAGGTTCTCCTTGGCCTTCCAAGCTTATCGTTTGACCGTCTTCTATTCCGGCGGGAATAGTTATTTTTAGTTTAATTTTTTCTTTAATCTTTCCTTCTCCGGAACATTTGGAACATATTTTTTCAGGAACTTCACCTTTCCCTCCGCATTCATCACAAATAGAAGTTTGGGCGAAAGAACCCAAAATGGTTCTTCTCTCGGTTTGGATCTTACCCGTCCCTCCGCATTTTTCACATTTTTTAAAACCGCTTCCCGGCTCCGCTCCCGATCCTTGGCATTTATCACAAAGAACCCCTTTGTAAATTTCAATTTCTTTTTCAGCACCGTCAGCCATTTCCTTGAAAAGAATTTCCATATCTACTCCAATATCATTGCCTCTTCTGCCACCAAAACCTTTTCCTTTAAACCCGGAAAAAAGATCGCCAAACAAATCACCCAAGCCGCCTTCACCAAAATTGAATTCAAAACCGCCACTATTGCCAAAATCTTGAAAACCCTGGAAACCGGAAAAACCGCCGCCGTTTTCTCCACCCGGGAAATCACTTCCAAATTGGTCATAACGGCTACGTTTTTCCTTATTGGCAAGAGTTTGGTAAGCTTCGTTAATTTCTTTAAATTTTTCAGCATCTCCTCCCTTTTTATCGGGATGATATTTATGAGCTAGCTGCCGGTAGGCTTTTTTAATCTCTTCAGCACTTGCTTCACGGCTAACTCCTAAAACTTCATAATAATCTTTAGGCATAAAAACAATTAAACAAACTTAAACTAGCATTAAAATTTCGCTTAAGCATCATTAAAAAAATTACTCTTTCTTTTTATCTTTTTTCTCTTTATCCTCATCTTTTTCCACTTCCGCATCACTCACCTTTGAATCTTCTTTGGCTTCTTTCTCCGGACCGGCTTTATCTGTGTCTGCTGCTGATTCTTGTTTGCCCTTTTCGGCTGCTTGGGCCGCTTGATAAAGTTCCTGCCCGATTTTGGAAGCTTCTTGACTAAGTTCTTCAGTAGCTTTTTTAATTTTTTCCAAATTGTCGCCGTCTTTAACTTTTTTTAGCTCTTCAACTTTAGCCTCAACCGGCTTTTTCTTATCATCGCCGATTTTAGCACCTGCCTCTTTCAAAGCTTTTTCTGTAGTAAAAATTAAACTTTCCGCCATATTTTTAGCTTCTATTAATTCTTTCTTTTGCTTATCTTCTTGAGCATAAATTTCAGCTTCTTTCTTCATCTTTTCTATTTCTTCCTCAGAAAGGCCACTGGAAGCCTCAATTCTGATTGACTGTTTTTTACCCGTTGCTTTATCTTGGGCTTTTACTTCCAGAATTCCATTGGCGTCAATATCAAAAGCGACTTCAATTTGAGGGATCCCTCTAGGAGATGGAGGAATGCCATCCAAGAAAAATTTGCCCAAGGTTTTATTATCCGTCGCCATTGGTCTTTCACCCTGTAAGACATGAATTTCAACAGAAGGCTGATTATCAGCTGCTGTGGAAAAAATTTGTTTTTTAGAAGCCGGAATGGTTGTATTTTTCTCCAACAGAGGAGTCATTACTCCTCCCAAAGTTTCTATCCCCAAAGTTAACGGAGTAACATCCAACAAAAGAACGTCCTTAACGTCTCCTCTGAGCACTCCTCCCTGAATAGCCGCCCCTATAGCAACCACTTCGTCGGGATTAACGGAAACATTAGGCTTCTTGCCAAAAAATTCTTCAACTTTTTTCTGGACCAAAGGAGTCCTGGTTTGGCCTCCCACTAAAATAACTTCGTCAATATCGGAAATTTCAAAACCGGCGTCTTTAATGGCTTGCTCACAAGGTTTCTTGGTATTTTCTACCAGGTCTCCAATCAGCTCTTCCAGCTTAGCCCGAGTAAGTTTTAAAACCAAATGTTTAGGACCTTCATCACTGGTAGTAATAAAAGGCTGATTAATTTCAGTTTCTTCAGTTGTAGAAAGTTCAATCTTAGCTTTTTCAGCGGCCTCTTTAATCCTCTGCAAGGCCATTTTATCTTGAGAGAGATCAATCCCCTCACTCTTTTTAAATTCTGCAACAATCCAATCCATTATTGCTTGGTCAAAATCATCTCCTCCTAAATGGGTATCTCCGTTAGTCGCTTTTACTTCAATTGACTTCTCTTCGCCGCTGCCAACTTCCAAAATAGAAACATCAAAAGTCCCACCACCTAAATCATAAACGGCAATTTGCTGATCTTTATTTTTGTCAAAACCATAAGCCAAAGCTGCTGCAGTCGGTTCATTGATTATTCTTTCTACTTCAAGACCGGCTATTTTACCGGCATCTTTAGTGGCTTTTCTCTGGGAATCATCAAAATAAGCAGGCACGGTAATAACCGCCTTTTCAATTTTTTCTCCTAATTTATCCTCGGCGTCAGCTTTCATCTTTTGTAAAACCATTGCTGAAATTTCCGCCGGTCTTTTCCATTCTTCCCCAAACTTAATTTCTACAGAATTATCTTTCCCTTCTCTCAATTGAAAGGGAATAAGTTTTTTGTCTGCTTGAACTATTTCATCATTGAATTTTCGGCCGATAAGCCTCTTAGCGGAAAAGATAGTGTTTTCGGGGTTAGTGACAGCCTGGCGCTTGGCTAAAAGACCGGCTAACCGCTCTTTAGATTTATTAATGGCCACCACGGAAGGAGTGGTTCTGTTGCCTTCTTTGTTTTCAACGACTGTTGCCTTATCACCTTCCATAACAGCCATGCAAGAATTGGTTGTCCCTAAATCAATCCCTAATATTTTACCCATGATTTTTAAATTTAAATTATTAATTAAAATATTAAACTTATTATTTGATAACTTATAAATATAAATTACCAAGTAAAGAATTTAACGGGCTATTTTAACTTTAGCTGCTTTGATAACCTTGTCTCCTTGACAATAACCTTTTTCCATAACTTTAATTACCTTCCCCGTATTGGCCTTATCTTCTGTTTTTATTTCCTCCAGACATTCATGAAAAGCCGGATCAAATTTTTCGCCTAAAGCTTTTATTTCGTGAATTCCTTTTTTGCTAAGAATCTCCGCCAACTGTTTCTGGATATAGAAAATTCCTTCTACCCATGCTTCTTCGGCTGCTGATTGAGGAACATGTTTGAGAGCTAAATCAAAATTATTCAAAACCGGGATTATTTCTAGAGCAAAATCTTCAGCTGTCTTTTCTCTTGCTTCGTTTAAAAGAACCGTTACTTTTTTTTGATAATTCTCAAAATCGGCTTTACATCTTTTCCAACCGGCCAAATAATCTTTTTGCTGAAAACGTTCCAGATAACTCTTGATTGCCTTTGCCGAAAATTCATTTAGATTTAGCTCTAAAGCTTCTCGAGGTTTTACCCAACGGCTAAT
>JAGYOS010000118.1 GCA_018399475.1 bacterium | reverse complement strand
TAGTGGATTAAAATGTTAGCGTGTGTTAAGAAGTGGGATAAAGTGTAAAATAAAATGTTTATTGGAGAGTACAAACATATCTTGGATGCTAAAAACAGATTGGCGGTTCCCAGTAAATTCAGAAAAGAACTTGGCAAAAAAGCGGTGATTACAAGAGGATTAGATAACTGCCTTTTTCTTTATTCTATGGAGTCTTGGAAAGAGATTGCTTTAAAGCTCGGAAAAATGCCTATTGGGGAAAGCGGTACGCGAGGCTTTGTCAGACTAATGCTTTCCGGAGCGACCGAAGTCAGCCTGGATAGCTTAGGCAGAATTTTAATACCGGAATATTTGAAAAAATACGCCGGCTTAAAAAAGAATACTGTAATCAGCGGTTTATTTAACAGAATGGAAGTCTGGGAAGCAAACAGTTGGAAGAATTATAAGCAGGGAGCGGAGAAAGATACTGCCGAAGTAGCTGAAAAATTGGGAGAACTGGGAATTTACTAATGATTTTTTTAGTATGCCGATTCATCAACCAGTCCTTTTAAAAGAAATAATGGAATTACTGAATCCGAAAGAGGGCGAAATTTTTGTTGATTGCACCTTAGGCAGTGGAGGGCACGCTAAAGCAATCGCGGCCAAGCTTAAAAAAGAGGGAAAAATTATCGGCCTTGATTTTGATAAAGATAATATCGAGAAACTTAAAAAACAAAAAGGGATAAAAGCAATCCAAGCTAATTTCAAAGATATAAAAAGGATTTTGCTTCAAGAAGAAAAGGCAACCGCCACTAAAATTGTGGGAGAAGTTGACGGAATTTTAGCCGATTTGGGTTTTTCTTCCGACCAGTTGGGAAAGATTCCCGGATTAAGCTTTCGGCAAGATGATTTCCTTGATATGCGGCTTGATAAAAGTAATCCTTTGACGGCAGCGGATATCCTTAACCGGTTTTCCCAGGCGGAGATTACTACAATTTTGGAACAATATGGGGAAGAGAGAAGAGCCACTCTGATTGCTAAAAAAATAATCCAAAAAAGAAAATTTAAAAAAATAGAAACCGTTTTTCAATTAAAAGAAATTATTCAAAGTTGTTATCCGGGGCAAGAGAAAATAAGAGGAATAGATGTTGCGACAAAAACTTTTATGGCTCTTAGGATCGCAGTGAATAAAGAAATGGAGAATCTTGATAAATTTTTGCCGGTGGCGGTTGATTGCTTGAAAAAAGGAGGGAAAATTGCCATAATTTCTTTTCACTCCTTGGAAGACAGAAAAGTTAAAAATTTCTTTAAGAGAGAGTCAAGCAAATGCATTTGTGACGAAGATCAACTTCAATGTACTTGCAATCACCAACCCATTTTAAAAATTATTACCAAAAAACCAATTGTTCCGCAAAAAGAGGAAAGGGAAGAAAATCCCAGATCTCGCAGCGCCAAATTAAGAATAGCGGAAAAAATTTAATTATTCTTTCATGGGAAAAATTTTAGACATTCCAACTCAAAGGCTTAATAAGAGGAAAAGACGGCACCGCCAACACACTTTATCAATGCCGATAAAATTAGGAGTTACTTCGGTAGGTTTTATAACAGTTATGGTTATTTGTTTTTTGGCTTTGCTTTATTTAATTCAAGCCAATCGGACAGCCACCTTTGGATTCAAAATTGAAGAATATGATAATGCTATTGCCGAGCTTAAGAAAGAAAAAGCTGATTTGGAGCTGGAAGCGGCTAAATTACGTTCCACCAATCAAATAAAAGAAAAACTTGAAAAACTTAATATGCAGGAAGTTGATCCTACCAAAGTAAGCTATTATGAAACAGAAGGCAGTCTTGCTTTGGAAAAAGGAGAAAAGCCTATTGAATAATATTTATGAAAAATTATGGAATAAGCCGAGGCAGAAATTTGAGATACTCCGCGGCCCATTTTAAAAAGACAGGCCAATTTTATGATAGAAGAAGAAACACTTCTTCTATTTTTACAAACTGGCGGATTAATCTGCTGGTTGTTTTTATTATTTTGACGGCTGGCATAATCATAGAAAGGCTTATTGTTTTGCAGGTGATGGACCATGAAGCTTTAGCAGCCAAGGCTAAAAAACAACATCAGTTTTTTGAAAAATTAAATCCTAACCGAGGACAAATTTATTTAAAAGATGGGGAAAATAATATTATTCCCGTAGCTACGAATGAGAATCAGGATATGGTTTTTATTGTTCCCAAATATATTACTGACATTGAAGGCACCATTAAAACTCTAGCTACTATTTTGCAAATGGATGAAGGAGAAATCAGGGAGAAAGTTATGAAAAGAGAAGACCTTTACGAAGTTATAAAAAGAAGATTATCCAAAGAAGAGTCAAGACTGATCAGCGAGAAAAAAATGGCCGGAGTAGAATTGGTTCCTGAAAGTTGGCGTCATTATCCCGAGGGGGAGTTAGCCTCTCAAGTTTTGGGTTTTGTAGGTTACAATAATGATAAAAGGATAGGTCAATACGGGGTTGAAGGGGAATTCAATGATGTTTTGGAAGGGGAGTTGGGTTTTCTAAAGGCGGAGAAAGATACTGCCGGCCGTTGGATCTCAATTAGTAAAAGAATTTTGGAGAGGCCTAAAAACGGCATAGATATTGTACTTACCTTGGATCAAACAATTCAATATTTTGTTGAAAAATTGCTTAAGGAGTCAGTGGAAAAATATGGGGCTGTCAGCGGCAGTATTATTGTGATGGAACCTTCTACTGGTAAAATAACAGCCATGGCGAATTTTCCCACTTATAACAATAACGAGTTTAATAAAGTGGAAGAAAAATCTCTTTTCAAAAATAGTTGTATTCAAGATCAATATGAACCGGGTTCCGTCTTCAAGCCGATTATTGCTTCCGCGGCTATTGATCTGGGGAAATTAACTCCCGATTCAACTTATGTTGATAAAGGTTCCTATTCAGTGGCAGGTTTTACTATTCATAATTCTGACGGTAAAGCTTACGGAAAAACCAGCCTAACCCGATTTTTGGAACTTTCTTTAAACACAGGTGCCATTTGGGTTATGAATTCCATCGGCAAAGAGAATTTTTTGGATTATTTAAAAAAATACGGTTTGAGTGGGAAAACAGGAATTGAATTATTAGGAGAAGCGGAAGGAGATATCAGTAATTTGGATTATCTCAGAGATGTCAATTTTGTTACCGCTTCTTTCGGCCAAGGAGTATCCATTACTCCAATTCAATTAATTACCGCTTTTTCGGCGGTGATCAATGGAGGCAGTCTTATGCAACCTAAAATAGTGGATCGTTTTATTTACGATGAAGAAGAAGATGAAGAAAGAATGTCCGCTGAAAAAGTTCGCCAAGTTATTGATCCAAAGTCTTCAGCCATTATGAGAGCGATGCTAATTTCCGTTGTTAAAAATGGTTGGGGCAAAAAAGCAGGAGTTCCCGGTTATTTAATTGGAGGTAAAACCGGAACGGCGCAAGTTCCCAATGAAGATAGCGGAGGCTATTCTGATAGGGTTATCCACAGTTTTATCGGATTTGGGCCGGCGGATGATCCTAAATTTATTACCTTGGTCAAATTGGATGAAGTTTCTGCAGTTAATTTTTCTTCCGATTCCGCCACTTTGGTGGCAGGGCGTTTACACAAATTTCTTTTAGATTATTACCATATTTTCCCGACTGAAGAGATAAAGGAAGAAGAACTAAAATATTTTAATAGGTTGATGGAATTTAAAGAAGAAGACATAAAAAAAATTAGTGGAGACAAAGCGGAAGGAGCAGAAGGCTTTTCTCCTTTAAATAAAGAAAAAAGTGAAGATAAAGAATGATAAAAAAAATTCTTAGAAAAATAATTGAAATCAAAGCAGGCTTGCTGGCTAAAATGATAATCAGGAAATATAAGCCTTTAATAGTTGGGATTACCGGCAGTGTCGGGAAAACCAGTACTAAAGAGGCTATCTATACGATTTTAAAGAAGAAATATAAAGTTGGTAAGTCTTGGGGCAATTTAAATACGGAATTGGGTATCCCCTTGGCGATAGCCGGTTACAAAGAATCTGATACTTCGGCTGCTTTTTGGCTAAAAGCTTTTTGGAAAATGTTTTGTCTTTATTGGAAAGGTAAAAGAAAAATCAGGGATATTTTGGTTTTAGAAATGGGAGCTGATAAACCCGGGGATTTGGAAAAACTTGTTAAATTAGTTCCACCCAATGTAGCGGTAGTAACCAACGTAGGAATAAGCCATTTGGAAAATTTTAAAACCCCGGGTCAAATAGTAATAGAGAAAAGAAAACTGGTGGA
Organism: bacterium; assembly: GCA_018399475.1. GTDB lineage: Bacteria > Patescibacteriota > Minisyncoccia > CAIUEV01 > JAHKAQ01 > M55B174. The sequence continues at coordinate 1,719 of JAGYOS010000118.1, read as the reverse complement.
AGCTCTAGATCCTACCGGTTGTGCTGTTCTTTGCGGAGATGATGAAAAAGTTTTAGCTATGGATAAGAGGACAAAAGCCCGGGCAATCAGTTTTGGCTTTAAAAAGTGTAATTTGGTTAGAGCCTCCAATTTGGTTTTTCATTGCGGAGAAGAATCAAGCTCTTTTGACGGTCTTGATTGGGGAGTTAGTTTTAAATTAAATTATCAAGACAAAATAATCCCGATTAGACTAAAGAATATTTTGGGAATTCAACAAGTTTATGCGGTTTTGGCAGCCACTGCTTGTGGAATTTTTCTGGATATGAATTTATTGGAAATTTCAGAGGCTTTAGCCAAGTATTCTCCTCCTCCGGGAAGAATGAAAATGCTCAAAGGAATAAAAGGCAGCCTTATTTTAGACGATACCTATAATTCAGCTCCCGCTTCCGCCCTAGCCGCGCTGGAAGTTTTAGAGAAAACCGCTTCCTCAAAAAGAATCGCCGTTTTAGCCGATATGCTTGAATTGGGAGCTCAAGAAAATGAGGGGCATTTTGAAGTGGGGAAAAGAGCAAGCGAGGCGGCAGATTTGGTTTTTACTTTTGGAGAGAGAGGATCCTTGATTGCCAAAGCTGCTTCTAAAAATTTCACCGGTAAAGAAACTGGCAGAATTCAACATTTTAAGAGCAGAAAAAAACTGATTGAAAAATTGCAAGGGCTACTGGATAAAAATTCCGTTGTTTTGGTTAAAGGTTCTCAAAAAATGAGAATGGAGAAGGTGGTAAAAGCAATTATGGCAGAACCGCGTAAGTCCAAAAAACTCTTGGTAAGGCAAGAAGCAAAATGGATCGGATAAAATTCAGGGGTTACCAATTAAATTTTTTAAGATTTCTCAATTTTTAGTATGTTGGATTTTTGGCAACAGCTTCCCTATTATATTAATCCGGTGATTTTTGAAATAGCTGGCTTTTCAATCAAATGGTACGGGGTAATGTACCTAGTGGGTTTGGCAACAGTTTATTTGCTGTTGCTTTATCGATTTAAAAAAGATAAATTACCTTATTCTAAAGAGAAAATAATTGACGCTTTGCCTTGGGTATTCCTAGGCCTTTTAATTGGAGCTCGATTAGGCTATTTTTTATTTTATAATTTAGATTTTATTTTAAAGGATCCTTCTGAGATAATTAATCCTTTAGTTTTTAATGAAAATGGCTATTTTTTAGGATGTTCTCGAGGAGGACTTCACGGAATGAGTTATCATGGGGGATTGCTAGGAGCAATTTTAGCTTTTAGTTTTTATGTAAAAGTAAAAAAAATATCTTTTTGGAAAACTCTTGATTTTATTATACCGGCAATTCCTCTAGGTTATTTTTGGGGGAGAATCGGTAATTTTCTTAATGGGGAACTCTACGGCAGAGTAACCGAAAGTGCGATCGGGATGCATTTCTCCGATTGGTTTCATTATTCTGGTTGGAAGACGGTAACTTTGTATCATCCTTCCCAGCTTTATGAAGCTTTCTTTGAAGGGATCGTTCTGTTTCTTATTCTTTGGTTTTTAAGGAACAGAATAAAGACTTCGGGGATTATTTTTTCTCTTTATCTTTTAGGCTACGGGACTTTCCGCTTTTTTATTGAATTTTTCCGTCAACCGGATGAACATCTTGGTTTAATCTGGGGAGGACTATCTTTGGGTCAGCTCCTCTGTTTGGGAATGATTTTAGTGGGCATTTTTATTGCCATTAA
>JAGYOS010000117.1 GCA_018399475.1 bacterium | reverse complement strand
AAGTGTTGTAAAAGACTTTCTCTCTTCAATAAAAGATGAGGACATAAAAGAGATTATTGGAGAAGGAAAAATTCCCTTAGAAAACTTAAAAGAATTCAGTTCAAGTTGTCAGGGAGATCCTTGCTTTAATAGAGAGGAAATAATTAAAAAACAAAGAGAGATTGTTTTAATAACTTCTCAGTTGGTATACTATAAAAACAGATTGGATTCTGAAAGAGAAGACATAAGATCAGAACTGGAACATTTTATTCTTTGGGAGAGATTAACAGAAGGGCAAGCAAACAACTTGGAAAATCATTTAGAAAAAATTATTGACCCTCTAGAAGAAATATCTTCCATTTCTTTTGAAACTGCCGGCCTGCCTAGCCAATGTATAGCTCCTGAAAAATGCCAGGGTAATTGCGGAGGAGGATGTCATGATGGATGCGAGGGAACTAAGGCTTGCTATCCAAAAGCTTGTTCGGGAGGAAACCCTTGTCCTATTTCGGAAATGGAAAAAAACATTAAAAAGATGGAAGACAAACAAAAAGAAATTAATAAACTGTGCAATAAGATAATATCGATACTAAAATGAAGAAGAGTAAAATCATCATTTTTTTCTTAGCTCTTTTCCTTGCTTTTAACTGTTCTTTCAGTTTTGCAAGGGATCTTGAGTTGGAATACCCTAAAATGGAAGAATTCTCTCCGGAAGAAACTTCGGTTTCCTTACCTAAATATATTGAATATCTATTTAACTTTGCTCTTTGGGCATTAGGTATTGTTGCCCTTATAAGCTTAATCGCAGGAGGAATAAGGTGGCTTACATCGGGAGACAATCCCTCAATAAAAAAGGATGCTAAAAGCCAGATTTACGCTTCTTTTTTGGGAATAATCATTCTTATCTTCTCTATTATGATTATTAGCCAGATAAACCCAGACCTACTTGAAATGTCAGAGATTGAAATTAAAGGACAAAACTTTGCTTTTGCCGGGAATGAAGAATCAAGCAGAAAACTGGAAATTAATTATCCCAGCATTGGGAATTTTACTCCGGAAACAACCTCAATAAGATTAGACGAATATGTAAGATACATTTTTAATTTTGTTCTCTGGGGAGTGGGAATTTTGGCTTTAATGATGATTGTTTCGGCCGGAGCCAGGTACTTGCTTTCCCCGGTGAAGCCGGAAGAAAAAAAGGAAGCTAAAAATCAAATTACCTCCGCTCTTATCGGTTTACTAATATTAATTTCTTCCATCATTATTTTAAATACGATAAATACCGACATACAAGACATTACCGTCTCGGACCTTAAAGAACCCATTGTAATGGGTTCCGGAATTTGGATTTGCAACCAAGAAATTGAAAACTTTGAAGAGTTTATGAAGGGAGAGCTTGAACTGGAACAAGAAGAAAGGGATCAAAAAATAGATGAAATCTCAAGAAGGTGTTTCAGGGCCAGCTCCAAGTCAACCGTTCCCAAAGATTTTGAAATAAAAAATCTTTACCTGGTTGGAGATGAAGATAAAGATTTAGAATATGCTGTTGTGTTCCATGAAAATGACAATTTCACAGGAGAATGCATATTAAGATACGACACTTCAAAATTAGGAAGTTTTGACCCAAGAGCAGTAACTCCTTTAATTTTAAGAAAAGAAGCTAAAGGAGAAGGAGTTACTTTTTACAGCCATAGAGATTTTAATGAGGGCGTTACAGAAGAAGAGGGGGCAGAAAAAAGTGAGACATACCAATCAACAGGAACAAGTCAAGAAGAAGGGGTTAAGTTTGTGGGGCTGGAACCCTGTTATTCTATTAAAATAGACGAAGATGAAGAATGGATAGCTGTAATTTATAAAGCTCCTGACTTGCAAAGCATTCCCAGTAATTTCGGGGGCGGTGCTGGAGACATAGTACAAAACGCGAGAATTTGCGAAGTATTTGATAAAAGCGACCGTAATCTGGAAGACGATTATACAGGAACATTTTGTTCGGAAGGTTTCTGGGGATGGAATAGAATGCCCTGTGCTCATGCTGTTAGAATATTAAAAGGACAAATAATGGAAGAATAAAAAAACTCTCTTTC
>JAGYOS010000116.1 GCA_018399475.1 bacterium | reverse complement strand
TTTCTTTTCGCAATCTTTTGAAAAGCATTTTCGTCTGTGTCGCCTTGCCGCTGCCATCTATTCCTTCAATCACTATAAATTTTCCTTTTTTGAGCTTTCGCTTTTTCATAAATAATGTTTCAGCCTAAAAACTGTCGGCATGGTGCCGACTTAGATTAAAGCCATTGGTCTAAATCGTAAATAGACGGCAGAGAAAGATCGGCCTGTTCAGATTTTTTCCAAACCATCACCGTTTGGAAACCTTTTCTTTTAGCCGGAATGATATCTTGAGAGTCCGAGTCTCCAATATAAATATGTTCTATCGGCTTATGTTTCGTAAGTTTAATAATCTTAGCAAAACTTTTTCCGTTAGCCTTGCCGCTGCCTGCTGAATCTCCAAAAACGCTGTATTTAAAATCATTTTCGGGATTAAGACCCAACTTTTCCAGTTTTAAGAAAGCATCCTGTTTGGCGGAAGCGGTAATTAAAAACAAAACATATTTTTCCTGAAGATATCTGATCAGTCCGAGCAGCTTTTCATCTTTTTTTAAATAAAGATACATTTTGGAATTGATTGAAGCCCGCATAGCAAACTGCTCCGGCTGATTGATCCCCATCGCCTTGGCTATCTCACAGCCCCCACTGATAGTTTTGCGGTACTTGGCAAACTCTTTTTGCGCTTTTTGATAACTTATCTTAAATTCGGATTCCATCAGTTTACACCAAGCATCCCGAAAGGTATCTTTTATTTTTTGGCTTTCCTTGTAAAGAGTAAGATCAAGGTCAAGACCAACAAATTTAATTGATGAAGGATGAATCACTTTTTTGTAATTGCTTTAATTATTTGCAGTTTACTTCCACACTGGGACCCATGGTTGTAGAAACGGAAATTTTCTTAATGAATTTTCCTTTAAGCTTGGCCGGTTTTTGTTTTTCTAAAACAGCCAATAAAGCTTTATAATTTTCAATTATTTTTTCTTTTTCAAAAGATATTTTTCCAATAAGTTGGTGGATGCAACCTCCGGCATCATTTTTTAATTCAGCTTTGCCTTGTCTTAAAAGCTTTAACGCCCCTTGCAGGTCATTAGTGACTGTTTCAGACTTAGGATTAGGCATTAATCCTTTAGGCCCCAGCAACTTGGCAATTCTGGCTAGCTTAGGCATCATCTGAGGCGTAGCTAACGCGATATCAAAAGAAACTTTGCCTGATTTTCCAATTTCTTCAATCTCTTGCTCACCGAATACAAAATCGGCTTTTGCTTCTTTTGCCTCTTTCGCTTTATCCCCTTCGGCAAAAACAGCGATTTTAAAAACCTTGCCTGTCGGATTGGGAAATCTAACCGAAGTCCTAATTTGTTGCTCCGATTTGGAAAGATCAAGATTAAGCTTGGCGTGCACTTCTACGCTTTCATCAAATTTGGCTTTTTTAAAACTACCGAGTATTTTAATGGCTTCTTCAATGCTTTTCGGCCTTTTAAATTTAGAAACTTCCTTTAAATTGGCACGATAACGTTTGCTTTGCTTCATTGGCTATTTTAATTCTGTTTATTTTTTAAAATTGCGGGATCATCTTTTTTTACAACAGTAACTCCCATACTTCTGGCAGTGCCGGCAACAATCTTTTTAGCGGCTTCAATATCATTAGCATTTAGATCTTCTTTCTTTTTCTCGGCTATTTCTTCAAGCTGTTGTTCGGTAATTTTTCCCACTTTATCTTTTTGAGGAACTCCCGAACCCTTTTTCAGACTAAGCGCTTTTTTTATAAGCTGGGAAGCGGGAGGACTTTTCATAGAGAAATCAAAAGTTTGGTCTTCCCAAATAGTTATTTCAACAGGGATAATGTCTCCACCTTTATCTTTTGTTTGATCGTTAAACCTAACACAAAAATCTTGGATATTAACTCCGTGCTGGCCCAAAGCCGGTCCGACTGGAGGCGATGGAGTTGCTTTGCCTGCCGGAATTTGAAGTTTTACAATTGCTTTTACTTCTTTCATACGATCTAATAAAAAACTAAAGTTTATTAACTTGAAGAAAATCAAGCTCAATGGGAGTTTCTCGGCTAAATAAATTAGCCAAGACCCTTATTTTACCTTTATCTTTATCAACACTTTGAATCTTGCCGTCAAAATCCTTGAAAGGCCCGTCAATAATTTTTACCGAGTCTCCTTTGCTCAAGCTGATTTCATATTTAGGCTCTTTAACTCCCATTCTTCGTTTAATAGCTTTAACTTCCTCGTTGGAAATAGGGATGGGAGTAGTTCCCGCTCCGGTAAATCCGGCAACATTGGGAGTATTCCTAACTACATACCAAGAATCATCAGTGACTATCATCTCTACCAATACATAACCCGGGAAAACTCTTTCTTTAATTAGCTTTCTCTTGCCGTTCTTAATCTTTATTCTCTTTTCAGTTGGTACCAAAACGTTAAAAATTTTATCTTGCATATCCAAAGATTCTATTCTCTGGCGAAGATTTTTAGCAACATTCTCCTCATAACCCGAGTAAGTATGCAGGACATACCAAGCTTTCTCGCCTCTTAATTCCTGTTTTGCATGTTTTAATGCCTTCTTCATAAAATTTTAGTTACCAGGCTGTTAAAAATAAAATCTAAAGTTCCTAAAAACAAAGCTACCGCCAAACTAACAATCACTACCAATTTGGTGTGGTTAATTGTTTGTTTCTTGGTAGGCCATTTGACTTTATCCAATTCTTTTTTGGCGCTTTTTAAAAAATTCAACGCTTTTTCCATGTTTTTTACAGTTTCCTTTTTTAAAAAGACCCTTTGCCAGGCCTTTTTTAATCTAATTGAATAATAGACTCCCCGCTTAAGAATGTCAATAAAGAATGTCTCTAGAAGAAGGAAACCCGCGACATCTGTCATTCCCGCGACGTCTGTTATTTCCGCTTGTCCTGTCATTCCCGCTTGTCTTGTCATTCCCGCAAAAGTTAACTAATTCGTTGACAGATATGTCATCCCCGCGAAGGCGGGGATCCAGGAAAGTTAGAAT
>JAGYOS010000115.1 GCA_018399475.1 bacterium | reverse complement strand
CCCTTGACGTTTTTTTTAAATGTGTTAATCTTCTATTTCAGAAGAAAATAATACTCTCTTTAGGGGTGACAAACAATTTAGATCAAAAACTTAATAATTAAGAAGCAAAATAAAAGCCCAGTAAAAAGGGGAGTTTTTGTTTTATTTTGCCTCTTGTGATTTTTGAATTTATGATGAATCCTGCCAAAAAACTGAAGCTCAAAAAAAGATTTAGTTCACGGTCCAGTTTCTCCAAGAGAAAATTTTTGGGTGAGCTTGGGAAAATCTTTTCTCTTCCCAATCTCATAGAGATTCAAACTAAAGCTTATGAGTGGTTCATTGAAAAAGGTTTACGGGAACTTTTAAATGAAGTTTCTCCTATTGAAGATTATACCGGAAAAAATTTAAGGCTTAAGTTCCTTGATTATTACCTGGATGAGCCTAAGTATGATGAAAGAACTGCTAAAGATAAAAACATTTCTTTTGAAGCGCCCATAAGGCTTAGAGTAGAATTAGAAAATAAATATACCAAAAAGAAAAACGAGCAGGAAATTTATCTAGGAGAATTTCCGGTAATGACAAAAAGAGGGACTTTTATCATCAATGGCGTGGAAAGAGTAGTTGTCTCCCAGCTGGTAAGATCGCCGGGAGTGTTTTTTACAATGAGATCTTTTAAAGGCCGCAAATTATTCGGCGCCAAAATTATTCCCGAAAGAGGAGCTTGGCTGGAGTTTGAGACCGATGCCAATAATTCTATTTCGGTTAAAATAGACCGTAAAAGAAAAGTTCCGGCTACTGCTTTGGTAAGAGCTTTCGGTTGTTCCTCTAACAAAGAAATAAAAAAACTTTTTGCCGATGTTGATACCGGTGAAATAAAATATATCAAGAGTACGATTGAAAAAGATGCTTCTACAAACAGGGGAGAAGGCTACAAAGAGATTTATAAAAGAATTCGACCGGGAGATATGGCTACCGAAGAAAATGCCAAGCAAATGATTGACAGCATGTTTTTTGATCCCAACCATTATGATATTTCTCAAGTCGGGCGTTATCGCACCAATGCCAGACTTAGCCAGAATGTTCCCAATGATGCGGAGCACATGACAATTTCTCCCGAAGATTTAACAGAAACTTTAAAAGAGATTGTCCGTTTAAATAATGACCCTAAAGCCAAACCGGATGACATAGACCATTTGGGCAACAGAAGAGTCAGAGCTGTCGGAGAGTTAATTCAAGCCAAACTAAGAACCGGTTTTGCCAGAATGGAACGTAATATTAAAGACAGGATGAGCACTTGTGATTTGGAAACGGTGGCTCCGGGTCAAATTATTAATTCTCGCCCGGTAGTGGCTTCTATTAAAGAATTTTTTTCCAGTTCTCAGCTTTCTCAATACATGGACCATGTTAATCCTTTGGCTGAGCTGGAACATAAGAGAAGACTTTCGGCAATGGGACCCGGAGGGCTTACCAGAGAAAGAGCCAGTTTTGAAGTGCGCGATGTCCACCCCAGCCATTATGGCAGAATTTGTCCCATCCAAACTCCGGAAGGTCCCAATATCGGCTTGGTCACTCATTTAGCTTGCTACGCCAGAGTTAATGCTTATGGTTTTCTTGAAACTCCTTATCGCAAAATTCTTAAAGAAATTAAACTTTTGAAGAATAATTGGCAGGGAGAATTAGCGGGCGAAGATATTAAGAAAGTAAATTTAAAAAAGGGAGACAAATTAACAAGAGCAATTGTTTCCAAACTGAAAAAAGCTTCTATTGACCAAATAAAAATAATTCCCAGAATTACCGACGAAGTGGATTATCTCTCGGCTACCGAAGAAAACAGATATAACATTGCTCAGGTGGGAGGGGCTCTAACGGAAGAAGGCTATTTCAAAGAAGACAAAGTTCAAGCCAGGGTTAAAGGAGAACCAACTTTTATTTCTCCAAACTTAGTGGATTATGTTGATATTTCTCCCAAACAAATTGTTAGTATCTCCACTTCTTTAATCCCTTTTTTGGAGCATGATGACGCCAACCGAGCCTTAATGGGTTCCAATATGCAACGCCAAGCCGTTTCTTGCATTAAACCGGAGGCTCCCGTAGTTGGCACCGGTATTGAAGACAAGGCGGCGGCTGATTCCGGACAAGTTGTTTTGGCTGAAGAAGCCGGAGAAGTGGAAGAAGTAGACGCCAATCATATTACCGTCAGATCTCTCAAAAAAAATAAATCGGGCAGAAGAGATAAAATAGTTTATAATTTATTGACTTTTGCCAAATCAAACGCTTTTACTTGCATTAATCAAGAACCGGTTGTCAAACAAGGCGAACAAATTACCAAAAACCAGCTTTTGGCTGATGGAGCTTCTACGGACAATGGCGAATTGGCTCTAGGTCAGAATGTTCTAGTTGCTTTAATGCCATGGAGAGGGTACAACTTTGAAGACGCGATTATTATTTCAGACAGGTTGGTTCATAATGACCGCTATAGTTCAATTCATATTGAAGACCACACCCTTGATGTCAGAGATACCAGACTGGGTCCCGAAATAGTCACCAGAGATATTCCCAATATTGGAGAAGAAAGGCTGAAGAATTTAGATGAAGAAGGAATTGTCAGAGTAGGCGCGGAAGTTTCTTCGGGGGATATCTTAGTGGGTAAAATTACTCCCAAGGGAGAAAGCGACCTGACTCCGGAAGAAAGGCTTTTGCGGGCTATTTTCGGAGAGAAATCGCGGGATATAAAAGACAGTTCTTTATATATGCCTAACGGCGAGAAAAGAAAAGTGGTTGACGTAAAAATATTTTCTCGAGAGCAAGGGGATAAATTGCCTTCCGGTGTTATCAAACAAATTCAAGTTACCGTAGCCCAATTAAGAAAAGTTCAAGAAGGGGATAAATTAGCAGGCCGGCACGGAAATAAGGGAGTAATTTCTAAAATTCTTCCTCAAGAAGATATGCCTTATTTGCCCGATGGTTCTCCGGTAGATGTTGTTTTAAATCCTTTGGGAGTTGCTTCCAGAATGAATATCGGTCAGATTTTGGAAACACATTTAGGTTGGGCCGCCGCTACTCTTGGTTATAAAGTGGCATCTCCCGTTCTGGAAGGAGTAAGTGAAGCTCAAATTGTTAAAGAGCTTGAAAAAGCTGGTCTTCCCAAAGATGGAAAAATTAAACTGGTTGACGGCATTACCGGTCAACAATTTGATAACAAAGTGACCGTGGGAATAATGTACATTATGAAGTTGAACCATTTGGTGGAAGATAAAATTCATATGCGTTCCATTGGACCGTATTCCTTAATTACCCAGCAACCTTTGGGCGGGAAAGCCCAATTTGGTGGCCAGCGTTTTGGAGAAATGGAAGTTTGGGCGTTGGAAGGCCACGGAGCGTCTCACATGCTTCAAGAAATGCTTACAATAAAGTCGGATGATGTTTCAGGCCGTTCCAAGGCTTATGAGTCGATAGTTAAAGGAGAAAGAATCCAAAGTCCCAATGTTCCCACTTCTTTACATGTGCTTTTGAACGAGCTTAAAGGGCTTGGTTTAAATGTTGAATTGGTTAAAAGAGAGAAAAAGGAACAAAGCAGGTTTTAAATAATCTAATAATTTAAGATAATGGCTAACAGAGTCAGCGATTTTGAATCAATAAAATTAAGATTGGCTTCCCCGGAGGATATTCTTAATTGGTCCCACGGTGAAGTTTTAAAACCGGAAACCATTAATTACCGGACTCAACGTTTTGAAAAAGACGGTCTTTTTTGCGAAAGGATTTTTGGACCCAGTAAAGATTGGGAATGCGCTTGCGGAAAATACAAGAGAATTCGTTACAAAGGGGTGATTTGCGAAAAATGCGGTGTTGAAGTTACTCGAAGCATCGTTCGTAGAGAAAGGATGGGTCACATAGCCTTAGCGGTTCCGGTAGCCCATACTTGGTATTTAAGAGGAGCCACTTCCAAACTGGGATTAGTTTTGAATCTAAGCTCTACCGATTTGGAAAAAGTGGTTTATTTTGCGAGCTATATCATTATTGACGTTAATGAAGATGAAAAGATGAAAGCTCTTGACCAAGTGGATAAAGAATACAAAGAGAAACTGCTTAAAATTCGCCAAGAGAAGATGACAAGCAAAGAAAAAGCCGAACGTGTAGAAACCTTAAGAGGAGAAAAGAAAAAAATAAAAGAAGAGTTAAATTCTTTGGAAAAATTAAGAGTTATCTCGGAATTGGAATATCGTAACATTTCTTTGAAATACGGCCATATTTTTGAAGCGGGTATTGGAGCGGAAGCAATCAGAAAAATCCTGATGAGAATCAGCCTTTTTGAAGAAGTTAAAAAATTAGAAAATCTTTTAGCCTCCAGGGCCAAGAGTCTTGACAGAAAAAGATTATATCGCCGATTGAGGCTATTGAAAGGAATGAAACAAGCAAGAATCCGGCCGGAATGGATGCTTCCTACCATAATTCCCGTTATTCCTCCCGATCTGCGCCCCATGGTTCAATTAGACGGCGGTCGTTTTGCGACCTCCGACCTTAATGATCTTTACCGCCGAATTATTAACCGGAACAACCGGTTGAAAAAGTTAATGTCTATTGGAGCTCCGGAAGTAATTTGCCGCAATGAGAAGAGAATGCTCCAGGAATCAGTAGACGCTCTTTTTGACAATTCAGGAAAGAGAAGCCAAGTTTCAGTAGCAGCCTCTACCGGCCAAAAAAGGCCTCTGAAATCTTTAGCGGATATGTTGAAAGGGAAACAGGGTAGGTTCCGCCAAAATCTTTTGGGAAAAAGAGTGGATTATTCCGGACGTTCGGTAATTATTATCGGCGCTAATCTTAAAATTGATCAATGCGGCTTGCCTAAAAAAATGGCTTTGGAACTTTATAAACCTTTTATTATCAAATACCTTATTAGACAGGGGAGCGCGCATAATGTAAGAAGCGCCGGCAGATTGGTTGAGCAGGAATCCACTGAAGCTTATGAAATATTGGAAAAAGTTATTCGGGATCATTATGTTATTTTGAATCGGGCCCCGACTCTTCACCGCCTAGGCATCCAGGCTTTTAGGCCGGTGCTTATTGAAGGCAAAGCCATCCAAATTCATCCTATGGTTTGTTCCGCTTTTAACGCTGACTTTGATGGAGACCAAATGGCTGTTCATCTTCCTCTAACGGACAAAGCTCAAGATGAAGCGGCGGAGATTATGATTTCTAAAAATAATTTATTAAAACCTTCCACGGGTGAACCGATTACTGTTCCTTCTCTGGATATCGTTTTGGGAATTTATTATATGACCGGAATAGATACGGAGAAAAAAGGCAAACTTAAAAATATCGCTTCTTGCGAAGAAGCTATTATTCTCCAACAGATGGGAAAAATAGATACCAGGGAGAAGATAAGAGTTAAACTGGATAATGGTGAAATTGTTGAAACTTCGGCAGGGAGGATTTTGGTAAATAGGCTTTTCCCGAAAGATATGGAATTTGTTAACGAGCATTTAAATAAAAAAAGATTAAAGGAATTAATTGCTGCTATTTTAAGAATTACCGGCGTGGAGAAAGTTGCCACTTTGGTGGATAAATTAAAAGATTTAGGTTTTCAATATGCCACCCAATCGGGAATTTCTTGGGGGATGAATGACATCCAAGTACCTCAAAATAAAGAGAAACATATTGACGAAGCAGAAGCTAAACTGAAAGAATTGGATAATCAATACAATTTGGGGCTTTTAACAGAAGAAGAACGCCGCTCTCAAGTTGTTCAAATTTGGAATAATTGTCGCGAAAAAATTACTACCGAGGTGGAGAATCAGTTGGATTTGAAAGGGCCGGTTTTCTCAATGGTGGATTCGGGAGCCAGAGGAACAATCGCGGTTCTGGTTCAGTTAATGGGAATGAGGGGTTTAATGGCTAATCCGGCAGGTGAAATTATAGAATTGCCGGTTAAAGACAGCTTTAAAGAAGGTCTGAATGTTTTGGAATATTTTATTTCTTCTCATGGAGCTAGAAAAGGAATGGCGGACACGGCTTTAAGAACGGCTACCGCCGGTTATCTTACCAGAAGGTTGGTTGATGTGGCTCAGGAGGTTATTGTCTCGGAGCATGATTGCGGGACTAAAAAAGGTACAATTCTCTACCGTAGCGACACTGAAGAAATTGGAGGAAATTTTGCTTTCCGAATGGAAGGCAGAACGGCTCTAAAGGATATTATAAACCCCAAAACTAAAAAAATGATTGTTTCCGGCGGAGATATTATCTCTAAGGAAGCAGCTGAAGAAATAGATAAGTGTGAGATTGAAGAAGTTCCCATTAGATCGGCTATTTATTGCCAGGCTAAGGGAGGAATTTGCCAAAAATGTTACGGACATGATCTAGGTAGAAACGAATTGGTAAAAATGGGTCAAGCGGTTGGTATTGTGGCTGCTCAATCTATTGGTGAACCGGGAACTCAGTTAACGATGAGAACCTTTCACGTTGGAGGAGTAGCCGGAGAAGACATAGTTTCCGGTTTGCCCAGAGTGGAAGAAATATTTGAAGCCAGGTCTCCCAAAGGAGAGGCTCTTATCTCTGAAATTGATGGGAGGATTGAAAAAATAAATAAAGAAAAACAACAGAAAGAAATTATTATCCAACCTCAAGGGACCAAGAGTAAAAGCAAGCAAAAGAAATATTTAGCTCAGGAAAACTCTTCTTTGTTAGTTTCTGAGAAAGACTTGGTAACCGCCGGTCAACAATTAACTTCCGGTCACATTGATTTGAAAAAATTATTTAAAGCTTCCGGAAGAGAAGCTGTTGCCCGCTATATTACAAAAGAAATTCAAGAAGTATATTCTTCTCAAGGAGAGAGTATAGACGATAAACATATTGAAATAATTATCAGACAGATGTTTTCCAGGAGGATGGTTGTTGATCCCGGAGACACCAGTTTAGTTGTCAAAGATATTGTTGAAGCTGAAATTGCTGAGGAATTGAATAAGCGAATGATTTCACTGGGCAGAAAGCCGGCTAAATTTGAAGAATTGATTTTCGGCATTACCAAAGTTTCTCTTACTACTGATAGCTTTTTATCAGCCGCTTCTTTCCAGCATACGGCTCAAGTTTTAATAGAAGCTTCTTTGCTAGGAAAAGTTGACCATTTAAGAGGCCTAAAAGAAAATGTTATCTTAGGGCGTTTAATTCCGGCAGGAACAAATTTCAGAATGAAACGCTTCTAATCTTTTTATTTTTTCTCTTCTCTAAAATTTATTCCTCTGTTTCTTCCGCAATTTTTACCAGTTCTTCCAGCATTGAATAACTGGTGCTGATTAAAATTTTATCAGCGAGAATTGAATAATCAATTGAAAGGTTTTTAGATTGGCTTAAGTTGATAAAACGTCCGTTGGGGAATTTGGAACTGTTGCGGAAACGAAAATCTTCAGGGTTTGCCGGATCTTCGGCGACTTCTCCCAACAATAAAGGTTTTAAATCTCCCACTATAGTTTGTTCCCAATTTAACATTTGGCTTTTAACTGTCTCCGGCGGATTGGTTGTTGCCAAAACTAAACTTGTTTTTGTTATCTCTCCTTCTTTTAGTGCTAACAAAGAGAATAAAGTATCACCCGTGGCTATTTCTTCAGGAATTATTATTCCAAGAGCTTCTTGTAATTGGGCTAAAGTTATTTCTTCTTCCAGAACGGGAATCAGCTGGATTAAATTACCTCCGATGACTTCCGAGAGTTTAAGTTCTTCTATTTTTGTATTAAGATTTTCCAAGGCGGTGATTTCTATTTCTTTTGATTCAGCGCTCAGTTTCAATTGGTTTTCTTTTTCTGCTCCCACATTTCCTGTTCCAAATTGAGAATCTGTTGGATATGTTGCTCCCGTTCCGGTTGATGAATCTTCTTGCCCAACAGGCTTAATTTCCATTTCCATAAATTCATCTTCCGCCGTTGAATCGTTTTCCTGATTGAAAAAACCAAAATAATAGTAAATTCCGACACCTATTGCCAAAAAGACAAAAATAATAATTGGTAATAGAATTGCCGCTTTAAATTTTGGTTTAGCGTTATTTTTCGTAGGCGGCGGCGGGTTATTATCATCTTTGCCACGAATATCTTTTAATCCTTTATTAAGAAAATTTTCTTGCGGAGCGTTTTTAACAACCGGTTGTTTTTCTTCCTCCGGTGCTTTTTTTGAATCTTCCGAGCCATTACTTGGAAGATTGGATATTTTTACTGTTTGAGATTCTTCTTCTTTTATCGTTGCCGGTTCTTGAGCCGTTTCTTCTGTCGTCATCACCGGTTTTTGTTCAAGATTGTTTTGCTCTTGATTCACTTTTGAAAATTCTTCCTCCAATGATTCTGAAACTTCCGATTTTAGTTCAGAGGTAGTATTGCTCTCGTTTTCAATTTCGGGTTTAGATTCAGCTTCTGGATTGTCAATTTTATCTCCTTCTTTTTCTTTTGTTGGGCTTCCCGGTTCTAAAAAATCAAAGTCCAAAGGCCCTTTAGCAGTATTTTCACCAGTTTTTTCCGCTTCCGTTTTTTCAGATTCTGGTTTAGGTTTTGGCTGATTTTCATCCTGGCTGTCACTTTTTTCTTCCGCTTTTTCTTC
>JAGYOS010000114.1 GCA_018399475.1 bacterium | reverse complement strand
AAACAAAAAAGGGGAATATATAAAATATTTAAGTTAAATTCTTTTTTGTTTTCTTAAAATATCTTTTATTTTCATTTTAGCTCGGCTAGTCTTTACAAAATCCAACCAATCAACATTCGGGGTCTTCTTGCCCTTTTGGGTTATTATTTCAATAACTTCTCCGTTTTTAATAAGATAGTCAAGGGGCACTTTTTTATTGTTAGCTTTGGCTCCAATCGCTGAATTTCCCACTTCTGTATGCACCTCATAGGCAAAGTCAACCGGGGTGGCTTTTTCGGGCAGATCTATTACGTCACCTTTGGGAGTAAAAGCAAAAATACGATCTTTCAAAAAATCAATTTTTAGATCTTCAAAAAATTCTTGAGAGCTGCTATTGGCTTTTTCTTGCCAGGAACGTAATTGTTTGGTCCATGCCAATTCTTCTTTAAGCTTTGCCAGGTCTCTTCTTTTGTTCTTCCCTCGCCTGGGCAAAAGCCTCACTAAAGATTTCTCATCGGAATAAAGCCAATGGGAAGCTACCCCATATTCGTCTTCTTCATGCATCTCCGGAGTTCTAATCTGAATTTCAATCGGTTTTTCTTCGCGCGTAAAGACAGTAGTGTGAAGAGAACGATAACCGTTAGGCTTGGGGAGAGAAATATAATCCTTAATTCTTTTGATTAAGGGTTTGTAATATTTATGGATTATACCTAAAGTTTCGTAGCAATCTTTGACTTCCGGAACAACAATTCTAATCGCTACCAAATCATAAATTTCTTCAATATCCATATTGTGCTTCTTGAGTTTCAGGTAAAGTCGATAAAGATGCTTGGCCCGACCATGGATATCAAGAACTTCTATTCCTTCTTTTTTAAGTATTTTTTTAATTCTTCTAATAACCCCGTCGGTAAAAGCGGCCCTTTCTTTGTATTTTTCTCTGGTCATTTCATCAACCTTTTTATAAGTCTTGGGATAAACATAGCGAAAAGCCATATCTTCCAAGGCTCCCTTCACTTCTCCAATCCCCAGCCGATTAGCAATCGGAGCATAAATTTCCAAAGTTTCTTTGGCTATCTGATATTGCTTTTCCGAAGGCAATGGATTTAGAGTAAGCATATTATGGTAACGGTCAACCAATTTGATGATAACGGTTCTGATATCAGCTCCCATCGCTAAAAACATCCGGCGCAAATTTTCCAAATAATGTTCATCTTCTTTGCCTCTCAGTCTAATCCCTCTTAATTTAGTCAAACTACCAACAATAAAAGCCACTTCCGAGCCAAATTCTTTTTTGATTTGGTCCAAGGTATAATCGGTATCTTCCGGCACATCATGCAAGAGAGCGCTTGCCAAAGTTTTTGTCCCCAGACCAAGCTTGGCTAAAGTGTAAGTTACCGCTAAAGGATGCTGGATATAATCTTCTCCGGTTTTCCTTTTTTGCCCCCGATGAGCTTTCTCGGCGAAATCGTAGGCCTTTTTAATAAAATCAAGATCTACTTTCGGATTTTTATTTTTAATTATTTCTATAATTTCTTCTATTTTCATAAAATTTTCCAAAAGATTATTTGTATTTTTTCCCGAAGATCTTTTCGCTTTATTTTTAGAATAGCAATCTCAAAGAATTAGGGCAAATTTCAACTGAATCCGGAAATTTAAGATTTTCAAAATCACCTTTTAAAAAAGAGGCTCTTGGCCTTAAAATCTATGGACTTTTAGAAACTATCCTATACAATATAAAAAAGTGCTTTTTATTATTTTTTTAGCCAACATGAATAAAAAAATTGAAAAGAAAATGAACAGTTTTAGGAAAAAAATCAACAAAAAGTTAGAAGCTTTTTTTAAAAAAGAAATTCAAGAAGCTGCAAAAGT
>JAGYOS010000113.1 GCA_018399475.1 bacterium | reverse complement strand
TGGATATTATTTTTGCGGATGGGAAGAGTGGTATGGATTTGCTTAAGGAGTGTAAAGCAAATCCCAAAACTAAAGATATTCCGGTAGTTCTCTTAACTAATTTGGATTCCAGTGAGTTGAGGGAACAAGGTTGCCGAATCGGGGCTCTCTATTTTTTAACCAAAGCCGATTTTCTTCCTTCGGATATTGTAAAATTAACAGAAGAAATTTTGGCGGTTAGAGATTACGAGCATCATTTCAACAAAACGGTTATTAACGACAAGCCTTATCCCTCTGAATTTGAAAAGCGTTTTGCTAATAAGTCTTAAAAAGCTTTTTCAAAAAGGCAAAAAGAGCAATCAAATTTTTTGGATTTGCTTGTTTTCAGTCAGGTTGTATAATTAAATTTGGATAGAGTAAAAAAATAAAAACAAAAGAAAACAAAAGTTAAAGACTGGAGGATCCTTGTCGGAAAGCGGCTCTCAAGGGTGATAATAGAGAGTCGTTTTTCTTTAGCCGGTCTTTTTTATTATAAGTTGAGAAACTCCCGTTGGTTGGCGGAGTTTTATTTTTAAATTTTTATCCTTGTTTATTTTGTTGTTGGCTTTAGAACAATATCGTCTTAAAATTTTTCCTATTTTCTCCAACTGTTTTTTATTCAGTTTTTTTTCTCCAAAATTTCTAATCAGAAGAGAAGGGCCGGGGTATTCAATGGGCTCCATAAAAATGTCGTTTTTTTTACAGTAACTTTTTTCCAATAATTTATTATCTTTTTCATCTCTGCCAACTACAATTAAATTTTCTTTATTCCAAAAAACCCGCCCTCTTTTTAGCAATAAGACATCTTTGACTTTGCAAAGAGGCACTTTTTGAAGAAGTTTTTTAAGGCGGTGGCTGAATTCGGGATCTGTTAACAGACATCCTCCGCCGGGGGTGGGATATTCGGAAATTTGATATTTTTTTAGCAAGCTGAATTGCCCCTGGCGGTTTTTTCCTATTATTGCGTAAAGAGCGCTTCGTTTTACCAACCCTTCTTTTTCGTAAATGGTTGGAGGCAGAAGTTTTCCCGAAAGAGGCCTTAAAATTTTATTTTTTAAACCGCTCTTTTTTTCAATCAGTTGAAAAGAGTTTTTATTTTGAGACATGGGTCTTTGTCCCAAAACTTCCCCGCTGACAATTACAAGATTTTTCTTACCGGCGCTGATTTCTTTTGTTTTATTAAACATTAAAATACGGCAGTCCAGGCAAGGGTTTATGTTTTTCCCATAGCCAAAGCGGGGGGTTTTAACTATGGCAAGCTGTTCTTTGGAAAAGTTTTTAACTATTGTCCGAAATTTATACTTTTGAGCCATTTTAAGGGCTTGGCTGGAATTTAGGAAACAGCTTTGGAAAATAACCGCTGTAATTTTAAAACCCATTTTTTCCATTATTTTAGCTGCCAGAATTGAATCCAGACCTCCTGAGAATAAAACTAGGGCTTGGTAAGTTTTTTTGGGATTGGTCTTCTTTTTCATCTTATTTAATTCAAGAAATGAAATTATTTCCTTTTGAGGAACTTTTAACTTTAAACTTTTTTTAGCTTCTTTACAATTGCCTTTCTAAAAACTATACTTTCTAGAAGTAATTAGGGAGGTTAATTTTTAATTATCGCCATGGTAGACCCTTTTGAGTACCTTTTAGGATCCAAAATGAAACTAAGGCTTGTAAAGACTCTTATATTAAATCCAAAGTCGGAGTTTACAGCAAGCGAAGTGGCTAGAAAAATAAAATTTCCCAGGCGGAAAGTGGACGGGGAATTGAAGAAAATGGAAGCTTTTGGGATGATTAAGAAACACAGCCACAAGAAAAGAAAATCTTATTTTGTAAACAGGCATTTTATTTTCTATCCCGAACTAAAAGCGATGATAGGTAAATGCAATATTGTCCCGGGAAGTAAAACCCTGCAAAGTATTAAGACTGCCGGTAAAGTTTTTTATGCCGTTCTGACGGGAATTTTCATTGATGATAAAAAAAGCGCCGTAGATTTGCTAGTTGTGGGAGACAATCTTAACAAGTCAAAGATAAGAAAAACGGTAGCCAATATTGAAGTTGATAT
Source organism: bacterium (assembly GCA_018399475.1). Lineage (GTDB taxonomy): Bacteria > Patescibacteriota > Minisyncoccia > CAIUEV01 > JAHKAQ01 > M55B174. The sequence continues at coordinate 3,581 of JAGYOS010000113.1, read as the reverse complement.
CGGCAGAGAAATCCGTTTTATGACAATGTCCAGCAAAGAGATGTTTTACCGAATGGAAATGTTAGATAAATTTATCGGAGAAACTATGAAAGCTCCCAATATAGTTTTGGTTGACAAACTTAATCAAAGGAGAAAGTCTTCAAGAGATTAAAAGGATAATAGAAAAAATGAAGTTCAGTTTGTTAAATTTAAAAGAAAGGCTCTCCAATAAAAAAAATCAGCAAAAGAAGGAGCCGGCTAAAAAAAATAAATTTTTAGAAGATGGGAGCATCCGTTTTTTCGTTATTTTGGCTCCCATTTTAAATTTGTTGGCTTGGCTTTTAGTTTTTATTAAATTAATTCCTCTTCCCGAACCGATTATTCTTCATTATAATGCTTATTTTGGAGTAGACTTGGAAGGCAGTGGCAAAGAGGTTTTATTTTTGCCGGCAGCAGGCTTATTTATTTTTATTTTAAATCTTTTTTTGGGAATTCTTTTTCTCAAAAAGGATATTTTGATAACGAAGATTATTTTTATTGCTTCTTTTTTCTTTAATTTGATTTTAATTATTGCCCTAGCGGCTTTAATTTCCGTTAACGAATTTTAATATGAGATTTCCTTCTTTTCCTAAAAAAGGGAGTAAAGAGTATAAATTACACCGCTGGCTGGAAGCAATTCCGGGATTAGCTACTTGGATAACTTTGCTGGGAGCGATAGCCTCCGCTTTTTTGATTCCCATTTTCGCCGTTATCTTGGTTATCTTTTATGATTTTTATTGGTTGGTTAGAACGGTTATTATAAGCGGCCATTCTATTATAGCTTACCGCCGGATGAAAAAGGCGGTTAAACTCAATTGGTTCCGAAAATGCAAAAAAGTAAAAAGTCCGGACGATCTTCGGCTTGAGGATATCTATCATCTTATTATTATTCCTTACTACAAAGAGGGGTTGGAAGTTTTAGAGCCCGCAATTTTGGCTATTCTAAAGAGTAATTTTCCCTCCAAAAAAATAGTCATTTCCATAAGTGCGGAAGCAAGAGCCGGCAAAAAAGCTGGTTTGGTTCAAGAAACATTAAAAAAGAAATACGGGAAATATTTTAAGGCTTTTCTGACCAATGTCCATCCGGATTTAAAGCAAGAAATGAAAAATAAATCTTGCAACTCCAATTGGGCTGCTAAAGCAGGAATCAATTATCTTCGCCAACAAAAAATTCCTTTTGAAAATGTTATTGTTTCCAATCTTGACAGCGATACTTGTATCGGTCCTCAATATTTGGCTGCCGCTACCTATCATTTTCTAAAGAGCCAAGACCGTTATCATGAGAGTTACCAACCGTTGCCTATGTATAATAATAATATTTGGGAAACCATAGCGGTGGTGAGGGTTATTTCCATCAGTTCCTCTTTTTGGCATATGATTGAAAGCACTCGGCCGGAGCGCTTAGTCACTTTTTCTTCCCATTCTATGAGCCTTAAAGCTTTGGTAGATGTTGATTTATGGCAGAGGGATGTCATCAATGACGACTCTGTTATTTTTTGGCAGTGTTACATTTTTTATAACGGAAATTACCGGGTAGTACCTCTTTACTTGCCGATTTCCATGGATGCCACTTTGGCGGAAAGTTTTTCCAAGACTATTGTTAATCAGTACAAGCAAAAGAGGCGTTGGGCTTACGGTATTGAACATTTCCCCAGAATTGCCAGAGCTTTTTTGAAGAATAAAAAAATTCCTTGGGGAGAAAGAGTCAGACATTTGCTTACCATGCTTGAAGGCCACCATTCTTGGGCTACTTCATCTTTTCTTATTTTATTTCTTGGCTGGCTGCCTCTTGTTGTCGGTGGCTCGGAATTCAGCGAGACGGTGATTGCTCATAATTTGCCTTTGGTTACCAGGAGCATTCTAACAGTGTCTATGATCGGCTTGGTAACTTCCATGTTTTTGAGCTTTTTCTTATTGCCCGCTAAACCGGCTAAATATGGTCGTTTTAAATATGTTACCATGGCGCTCCAGTGGATCTTGGTTCCCGTTATCGCTCCTATTATGGGTTCGGTTCCTGCCATTGATGCGCAAACCAGATTAATGTTGGGAAAATATTTTGCCAACTTCTGGGTAAGTGAAAAAGTAAGAAAAGAGGTGAAAAGTAAATAAAAAAATCCGATGTCTTCTTTTCTCTTAATTTTCCTTTTAGCTACTTTCTTTTCTTCAGGCATTATTTATGCAGTCAGGAAGCTGAATATTCTCAGTCCCTTTTTTAAAAGGCGAGGAGGTGTAATAATTGCTTTTGTTCTTTTAGCAGGCATCAGTTTGCTGTATTTTCTAGGCAATAGCTGGGGAATCCTCGCTAAGGATTATTGGAGCATTCTTGCCGCTCAGTTAATTATTATTGCCGGAGGTCTTGCCGATGACAAGTGGAATTTAAAACCTGTTTACCAATTGTTTTATCAAGCAGGAGCAGCTTTTGTTCTTCTTTGGGCCAATGATACCATTGACCACATTAGATTGCCCTCTATCGGAGTAGTGATGCTTCCGTTTTGGCTTAATTACTGTTTGTCTTTCTTGTGGATTGTAGTTGTCATAAACGCTTTCAATTGGTTTGACGGTTTGGATGGTATGGCCGGAGGAGTAGGTTTTATCGGTATGATGGTTCTTTTCTTCTTAAGCTTGTCTCCTCTGGTTTCCCAACCGCAAACAGCCGCTATTGCTTTATTAACCGCCGGAGTATTGCTGGGATTTCTTTTCTTTAATTTTTATCCGGCCCGGATTTATTTGGGAAGTGTGGGTAGCGGTTCTATCGGGTTAATGCTGGCCTTGTTAGCTGTTTATTCCGGAGGGAAAGTTGCCACTGCCGCTTTAATTTTGGGAATACCCTTGCTTGATTTTATTTATGTTTCTTTCTCCAGAATTAGGCACAGACGATTGCCTTGGCGGGGAGGCGATCGCCGGCATCTTCATTACAAATTTTTAGATGCCGGTTTTTCCGAAAGAAAAGTTGTTCTTTTAATGTATGTTTTAAGCGCCGGTTTTGGAATTTTGGCTCTAACTTTACAAACCGGTATAAAAATTCTGGCTTTAATTTGCCTAATACTTATCTTTAGCGGTATAATTTTTGGAGTAAAAAAACGACAGTCCTCGGTTTGACCGATTTTTTTATTAATGCTATAAAGCATTCTGTTGAAGGATGATATTTTTTTTAAATAAAATTTATGTTAGCAGTGATTAAAACCGGAGGTAAACAGTATCTTGTCCACGAAGGTGATAAAATAAAAGTGGAGAAACTTAGCCCTAAAAAAGGCAAAGTTGTTTTTAAAGAGGTTTTGTTGGTAAGTGGTGAAGAGGGAGAAAAAATGAAAACAGGCAATCCTTTTTTGGAAGGGGTTTCAGTAGAAGGCAAGATCTTGCAACAAGGACGCTATAAAAAAGTGACTATTGTAAAACAGATTCCTAAAAAACGTCATAGATTGAAAAAAGGTCATCACCAGCTTTTTACAGAGGTGGAGATTACCAAAATAGCGGTTTAGAAACCGCTATTTTTAACTTTTTTAATATTTTGGCTTTTAGAATTTATTTCTACTCTTGAAAGAGCCTAAAATTGTTTCCGGATC
>JAGYOS010000112.1 GCA_018399475.1 bacterium | reverse complement strand
GTTAGTCCTAATAAGACAATTAGAGAAAGCCCGTATTTAAATAAAACCGAGATGACATAATAAAATTTTAAAAAGGTTTCTCTTAAACCGGAGAATTGAAGGGAAAAATCTGCCCCTTCTCTTTGGTAGCCGATAATATCTTTAAACATTTTTTTATAAAAGGGAAGAATGGACAGGGAGTAAGAAAAGAAAAGCGCCGCTCCGAATAAAAGGAGAACTATTATTCTTTTATTAAAAAAGAGGATTTTATTTTTTTGGGATATTTTGTGCAAAATAAATAAAGCAATTAGAAAAACCAAAATTCCTTCAATGCGAATTAAACTGAGACAGAAAAGGGAAAATAAAGCCAAGAGTCCGCTAGATTTATATATTTTTGGTTTTTGGTAGAAATTTATAAAGCAATAGATGGCAGTGAAAAGAAAACTAAAAGCCATAAATTCAGCCAGATTTTGACCGGAGTACCAAAAGAAAGGAAAACTTAAGAAAAGCAATAATAAAGAACTCAAGCCCAGCACGGCGTTTTTAGAAATTTTTTTGACAATCAAAAAGATGGCCAAAAAGCCTAAAAAAATTCCGAAGAGGTTAGCTATTTTTAAACCTGTTTCTCCCAATACTGCGTACCAAAAAGCCAGGTAAGAAACATAGCCTATATTAAATTGAGTTTTTAAAGATTGGTCTTCAGTAATGATAAAACCGGGATAATTCAAGGCCAAATTGTTCGGTCCTTCATTATTAAATATGGCGAGAGGTTGGGGAGTGAACTCTAATTGGTGATTCTTAGCTAACATTACGGCTGCTTCCACCATAGCTCCGGGGTCACGGCCTCCCAGGTAGGAAGGAGAAAATTTTAAAAAAGCAAAAAGGCAGATCAAAGAAACTCCGAGCAAGGCCAAGAAATTCCAGCGGTCAATTTCTTTGTTAGAGAAAAAAGGGAAAAAAGCTTTCTTTTTTATTAAAATTAGAACTGCTCCAACCAGCAAAGCCAAAATCAAAAGAGGATAGAAGAATCCGCTCCAAGCGAATAAAAAAGATGCCAAAAATAAAAAATCAACCAGAAAAATTAAATGAAGATATAATTTGTTAAATTCCATAAGAGATTTTAATCCAAGTAATTTTTTTAAAAAGGTAACTCTGAAAAATTAAATTCAGCCTTTCTCCAGTTTAGCTAAATTTTAAAAGTTTGGAAACAGAAGTTTTTTATGATAAAATAAATTTATGACTATTCAAAAAATGTTATTGCTTTTTGAGCCTAAAGAAAAGAATCTGCTGTCTCTCCTGCAGCAAGTTAATGCTTATTTTGGTTATGTCTCCCGGGAGGATACTTACAGGATAGCGGATTATTTTGGAGTTGCTCCAGCCAGGATTTATGGTCTTCTAACTGTTGCCGGTAATTTAAATTTTCAAAAACCCGCCCGGCTTGAAGTAGCGGTTTGTACCGGACCGAACTGCCAGCTAAAAGGGGCAATGGATGTTTTAAAAGAAATAGAAAATTATCTTTTTGTAAAAGCTGATCGTCAGCCAACCGAAGAAGTTAATCTTAAAACAATCAGCTGCGCCGGTCATTTTTTAGCCGGTCCGGTGGTGGTTGTCAACGGTAATTTTCATGAAAACGTTAAACCGTTTGAAGTAGATGATATTTTGAGAAACTATCTTTAAAGCTTCGGCTTAAAATTTTTTAAATCAGACTTTCAAAAATTTTCAAAAACAAAAATTAGAATGGAAGAAACAAAAATAATTACCAAACTTTGGGGGAAAATAGATCCCTTTTCAATTGAAAGTTATCTTGGCCGAGGAGGTTACCGGCAGCTTTTAAATTTTTTGAAAAATCCAAAAACAAAAAAGGAAACTGATAAAGCCCGTCATGAAATTATAGAAGCCGTAGAAAAATCAGATCTCAGAGGAAGGGGAGGAGCCGGTTTTTCCACCGGAGAAAAATGGAAGTTGGCCTTGGAAGAATCCAAAAAATCAAAAAAGCCACTATATCTTGTGGTGAATGGCAATGAATCCCAACCGGGTTCTTTCAAGGACCGTTTCCTGCTAAAAAAGAACCCTCATTTAGTTCTTGAGGGCATTATTTTAGCGGCCTATGCTTTGGGAAGTAAACAAGCTTTTATTTATCTTAACGGCAATTTTAAAGAGGAGATTGCGATTATGAAACAAGCTTTAGAGGCAGCCAGAGAGCATCATTTTTTAGAAAACGAATTTTCCGGAACTAAAGAGAAAATTAAAATTAAGATTTTTCCGGGAGTGGCCGGTTATATCTACGGAGAAGAAACAGCCTTGCTAAATGTTTTAGAGGGAAATTTGGAAGGACCGGAGTCTAAACCTCCTTTTCCCTTTCAGAAAGGTTATCAAGAAGCTCCAACTGTTATTAACAACGTGGAAACAATAGCCAATTTAGTCCCTCTTTTGGAAATAGGAACGGCAAAATATAGAAGCTTGGGGAAAGGCAGTGCCAGCGGGACTAAACTTTTTTCCGTTTCCGGTTCGGTAAAAAATCCCGGAGTTTTTGAATTCCCTTTAGGAATTACTCTGAGAGAAATCATTTATGGAACTTGCGGAGGAATGGAAAAGGGAAAAAAGCTGGCTTTTGTGCAAGCCGGAGAAACGGGCAATTTTATTTCCGGTGAAAAACTGGATTATCCCTTGGTTTACGGAGGAGGAGCGGGAAAAATTTCTGTGGGTTCGGGCAATATTTTAGTAGTTGACAAAAATGTTGTTTTAGAGGATTTAATTCTTTCCTGGGCTCAATTTTATCAGCGGGAATCTTGTGGCAAATGTACTCCCTGCAGAGAAGGGACTTACCAACTTTTAAAAATTGCCGAGAGATTAAAAAATAGAAATTTATTGGAAGGAGATTTTGATAATTTGGAGGCTATTTTGGAAGTTATGGAGAAAACCTCTCTCTGCCCCTTAGGTAATTTTGCCATTCAGCCGTGGAGAGAAGTGATTAATGTTTATAAAAAAGATTTTTTTCTTGAGAAGAGAAGGGAGAAATAAAAAATAAAAATGATAGAAATTAAAATAAATCGTAAAAAATATCAAGTCAAAGAGGGGAAAACCATTTTGGAAATTTGTCGCCAAAGCGGAATTGAAATTGCCGCTCTCTGCAGTCATCCGGATCTTTCCGGCCTTGGAAAATCAGGCGGCGGGAATTTTCCCGGCAAAGCGGTTTGCCGGCTCTGTTTGGTAAAAATTAGGCGAAAAGGCGAGAAGAAATATAAATTATTGCCGGCTTGTGTTTCTAAAGCGGAAAAAGGCATGGAAATTATTACCGAAGATGCTGAAATTATTAGGCTGAGAAAGACCAATCTGGAACTGCTTTTTGCCAACCACGCCG
>JAGYOS010000111.1 GCA_018399475.1 bacterium | reverse complement strand
GCTTTCGCGGGAATGACAGAGAAAAAAGCGGGAATGACAACAAAGGCAGACTGGAATGACAGATATCGCGAGAATAGCATGAGAAAATTCCACACCATTTATAAATTTATTACCTTTTAAACTATGAAAATATTATTTTTTGGAGATATTGTTGCTCGTCCGGGTAGAGAAAGTATAGCCAAAGTTCTCCCCCGCTTGATTAAGCATTATAATCCCGATATCACCATCGCCAACGCTGAAAACTCCGCTCACGGAAAAGGAGTAACGGAAAACAGCCTCCAGGAAATGCTCGCCTCGGGAATAGATTTTTTTACCTCCGGAAATCATGTTTGGAAAAAAGAAGGAATAAAGCTGCTGCAAAATAAATCTACTCCTCTGATTAGACCGGCTAATTATCCGGAAGATGTTGTCGGCAGAGGCTACGAAATTATTAACATCCGCACTCAGAAAATTGCGGTAATTAACTTAATCGGCAGAATTTTCTTCCACAATCAATATGATTGCCCTTTTAGAAAAGCCGATGAAATTTTAGCTTTAATAGCCCGAGAAAGATGTAATGCTGTCTTGGTTGACTTCCACTCTGAAGCTACCAGTGAAGCCAGGGCTTTAGGTTTTTATTTGGATGGAAAAATTTCAGCCTTGGTTGGAACCCATACTCATGTCCAAACTGCTGATGAACAGCTGCTTTCCAACAAAACGGCTTATATTACCGACGTTGGCATGTGTGGAGTTAAAGACTCTGTGCTAGGAAGAAATAAGGAAGAAGTAATTGAAAGCTTCTTTAAGCAAGATTCTGTCAGCTCTGACTGGGACAATGACTGGAAAGAGTGTATAATACAAGGAGTATTTATTGAAACGGGGAAAAATGGAAAAGCCAAGAAAATTGAACGGATTTCGGAAATTGTTAAAAATGAATAATCTAATCAACCATCCCGAAGCTTAACCGTTTTCGGCTACGGGTAAAATAATCTCGCTTTGGCTTTTTAAAGCCCCTGCGTAAAAAGAAGGGAGGTGAAGAAATGGATATTCTAAATAAAAAAGAAATTGTCAGCGCCGTTTCCAAAAAGACTAATCAAAATAAAAAAAACACTGAAGAAACTATTGATGTCCTCTTAGAGGTTATCACCGAAAGTATTAGGAGCGATAAAAAAGTCAATTTTACCGGCTTTGGATCTTTCTGGGTGAATGAAAGAAAGGGAAGAAGAGGCATCAACCCTCAAACTAAAGAAAGCATTGAAATTCCGGCCACTAAAGTTCCTAAATTTAAAGCCGGATCCGCTCTAAAACAAGCAGTTAAATAAAATATTCTAGTCCTTTACATTATTAAAACAAAAAAGCGCTTAAAAAGCGCTTTTTTGTTTTAATAATATATAATTTCTGAGCCGGCGGTCGGGCTTGGACCGACGACCTACTGCTTACAAAGCAGTTGCTCTACCACTGAGCTACACCGGCTAAAGACTAGTTAAAACTAGCCTGTTTTTTGAATTAAGGCAATTATCCCCTATAAATTTTGGGTCTAGCCTCCAAAAACTTCTCTTTTTTTGCAGATGAATCAAGAATAACTTTATTATAAACTGCCAAAAGTTTTTCGGTACAACTTCCGGCACCGGCTATTCTTTTAATTTCCAAAGCCTTTTTCTGTAAATTCAGTAAATATTTTTCATCATCCAGCAAGCGATAAGAAGCTTTAAGCAACCCCCTTTCAGTAGCCGGAACCACTAAGCCGTTCTTCCCATTTTCAATAAAACCTCTAATTACTTTGGAATTAACCGCTATCACAGCTGATCCGGCAACCATAGCTTCCATTGTAGTTAAACCTTGAGTTTCTGAAAGAGAAGGCTGGATAAAAATATCGGAAGCTTTATAGTAAAAAATCGCTTCCTTATAAGCCACTTTCCCGGGACAAATTACTCTCCGGGGATATCTTTCTTCCAGGCTGTTAAACATTTTTTTGCCAAAACCGTCACCCACTATTAAAAATCTGGCTGCAGCATATTTATCAAGGATAGCCGGTATAATTTTAATCAAAAGATCTAAGTTTTTCTCTTTTTCCAACCTTCCCAGAAAGAGAAAAACCCTTTCCCGGCTAGCAATACCGTACTTTTTTCTAATTTTTTCTCGGCTTGCTTTTCTAAAATTATCCAAATTTATTCCCGAGTGAATAACATAAATCGGTCTTCTAACTCCTTCTTTCACAAGCTCCCTTTTAATTGCCTCCGTCGGAGCTATAACAGCCGCACATTTATTGGCAAAACGGGCTCTTTTGCCGATTAAAAACCGAGCTAAAATTTTAGAAGGGAAAAAAGGAACATAATGAACGTAATGCTCAAATTTAGTGTGTGCCGTAAAAATCAGAGGTTTCTTAAGCTTCTTAGCATGTTTTAAGGCTTCATTGCCCAACCAGAAAGGATGATGGGCATGAAAAATATCCGGTTCAATTTGTTTAATTCTTTTGGTTATCTTGGGAGCGGGCAATAGAGCGACAGGAAAAACGGTTTTAAAATTTGTCCAAAGGCTAAAATAACGGATGATTTTGCTGTTTTCAACACTCCCTTCAGTTCCGCCAAACATTTTTTTGAAAGAGGGAGCCAAAACATAAACTTGATGGCCTCTTTTTTCAAGCTCCAAGCGAAAACTTTCAATAGAAGCCCCAACACCCGAAACATAAGGCAAATAATTATTGGTGAAATAAGCTATTTTCATAAACTATAAATTTTCTTCTTTAATTTTTTCCTCAAAAGCTTTAGCAAAGGCCATTACTCTGTCTCCATACCAAGTAAAACTTTCCCAATTGCCTCCCGCCAAATACATATTGGCCGCTTTGCTTTCCGCTTTTTTATCCCCGCTTGTTACTCCGGGAACTTTAGCTAATTTAAGCCCCATGGCAACCAAAGCGTGGCGAAGATTCCAAGGATTGGCATGTTCAACATCCATAGTTTGCTCAACACTCTTTTTATAGCCCAGCCAGGTGGAAGGCATAAATTGAGCCGGGCCCATAGCTCCTCCCCAACCGCTGCAGTTTCCTTCTTCGTCCCTATAGCAAGGCTTGCGAGAAACCGGCCTGTTGTCAGGATCATAACCTAAGTTTTCGCAGATTTCTTCAAAATTATCCCTTTGGGCCGGATGCATATCAACTTTGTAAGTTCCTCCTCCCACATTAGCCCCCATGTTTGATTCCACTCTTAAAACTCCCAGCATAAAAGCCTCTCTTACTCCGGTTTTCGCTGAAGCGTAGCGAGCGGCATTCAAGGCTTCTTCAAAATCTATGGGAGTTCCTAAACTTTGGAGAGCGGTTAACTCTTCATAAATCCGATTGACAACGGCTTCATTTTGCTCCAGCAATTCTTTAAAGCGAGATTCTTCTCCTCTGGTTTTTTCCAGAATTTCATCTTTGTGAGCCTTACTTCTTTCCAAATAAAGTTTTTGCTGTTTTTGCATTACCTTTAAAGCCGTTTGAGTTTCCATTTCTTCTTCAAGGTCTTCTCTCTCCGCCATTAAAGCCAGCTTGCATTCTTTAATTTCCGTATAAATAGATTGGATATTCCCTGAAGTTTTATTTAAAGAATTTAAGTCTTGCAGATAACCGGCCAGATCTTGGGAAGACAAAAAAATCTCCACCATGGATTGCCGGGAAAGACGGTTAATCTCCCGAATATACTCGGAGAGAACTTCTCTTTTCGCGGCCAGTTCTCGCTCTTTACCGTTTATTTCTTGAGTTTTAAAATCAATTTTACCCTGAACATTGTCAATTTCAATTTGAGTTTTTTGAATAGATTGTTCGGTATCTAGAATTTCCTTGTTCAATGCTCCAATAACTTCTTCCAGAGTTTCCGCTTTTTCAGAAAGTTCGTCGGTTTTTAAGCGATATTGGGAAGTTCTGCTTTCTGCTTCTTTTAATTCCTCTTTCTTCTGTTCAATCTTTTCTTGCTCCCCCTCGTCTGAAGAATCTTCTTCCCCAAGCGCCAAATTAGCTTTAAGGGAAAAAGCCAAAGAAAATAGAAGCAAGCCAAAAATAAAAAACAGAAACAGTGGATAAAAGTTTCTTAAAAATTTCAGATGTCGTTTTTTAGGCCCAAGGTTCTTCATAAAATTATAGGCGAAAAATCTTACAAGTCTTCCTTTTTGATTCGCCCCGAAGCAAAAAACAAAATTCCAAAATGGCTATTTTTATTTGATATTGAGGTTGTTGTTTTTCTCTTTTTATTTCCAGTTCCTATTTATTTTACTTTTCCGGTTGTTTAGCTTGAGCTTCTTCTTTGGCATCTTCTTTTTTGCCCGTCTCTTTTTCTCCGCTTCCAGATTTTTCTTCTCCTTCTCCACCTTCGCCTTTTTCTTCTTCGCCCGCTTTCTCTTCGCCTTCTTCTTTCTCTTTATCACTTACTCCTTCAACTTGAGAAACATCACCCTCAACATTCTCATCCAACTCTTCCATTTCTTTTTCAGATCTAGGTTCGGAAACTTTAGCCACAATATCTTCAGGATTATCAAAAACTTCAACGCCCTCAGGAACATCCAAATCTTTGATACAAATTAAATCGTCAAAAGTTTTAAAAATGCTGATATCAACAACAATCTTCTCCGGCAGATTAACAGGCAAGCATTTTACGGAAATTTCTTCCATATTTTTTACCAAAGTTCCTCCCATATCTTTAACCGCCAGAGAGACACCTTTAAATTCCAAAGGAATTTCCGTTTCAACTTCTTTTTTCATATCAATCGCATAAAGGTCAATATGAATTAATTTTTCGGTCAGTTTATTACGCTGCAATTCTTGAATGATAACATTTTTTTCTTCTTTTTCCCCTTCAATGGAAAGAGGGACAATGGTCGTTTTTCCGGCTGATTTCTCAAGCATGGCAGCTTGTTTTTTGTCAAAATAAAGCATCTGGGAATCAATTTTATTCCCATAAACCACTCCCGGCACAAAATCGTTGGCCCTTAAATTGGTTAGCCTATCGTTAATTTTTTTAGGGTCTCTTCGTTTCGCAATTAGTTTAAAGTTGGTAATCATTTTTCGTTAATTTTAATAGAACCTTTTTTCTCAATATACTCATGTATTTCAATTATGTCATCCACTGAGATCGGACTTCTACTTCTAAGCATATCCAGATCTCTTTTGCCTAAATCGGTCAAAATGCCGACTGTCATTACTCCGGAGTCGCTCAAAGAAATATTGGAAATCATTGAAACCCCGCAATACTGGCAAGTGATATGAATAACGATAGAATTCCCCTTATTCCCAATAATACTGGCCTCGGCTTTGTTGAATTTATGAGAACAAACGGGGCAAATTTCCGGAATTTGAAATAATGAGTTTTTCGCTTTGTCAAAATCCATATAAAAAATCTAGCATTTTTTTAATGAGTCGCCTCAAAAGCCAAAATGCTCTTCAGCCATCATATTAACACTCGCGCTAAAGACGTCAAGCTAAGCCGGAACTATTCTCCATCCGCAGAAATTTTTAAAAATTCTCATTTTCCAAATAACCTTCCAGTTTCCGGCTGACAAAATCAATATTAAAAACTATTCCCAGCAAAAAAAGGCCCGTCAAAAGAGAACTGCCTCCATAAGAAACGAAGGGCAAAGGCAGGCCGGTTATAGGAAAAATTCCGATATTCATGCCAATATTCACCGCGAATTGGATGAAAAAAAGCCCCAAAGCCCCCGCTACAATAAAACGGCCGAAGTTATCAATACTTTTGCGAGCAATCCGGTATATTCCCCAGAATAGGAAAGCAAAGCCCATCAATAGAATAGCCACCCCGATAAATCCCAACTCTTCTCCAATAACCGAATAGATGAAATCGGTATGGGCTTCAGGCAGAAAATGCAATTGGGATTGGGAACCATACCCCAAACCTTTTCCGTAAATTCCTCCCGAACCTATAGCGGTGATAGATTGAATTACGTGGTAACCGCTTTTGGAAGGATCACTGCCGGGATTCAAAAAAGTATAGACTCTTTCTTTTTGGTAAGGCTGTAGAAGAATCAGCCAGCTTAATAAAGAGATAAAGAAAGCCCCTATTACTAAAAAAATAGCTTGCCTTTTTTTAATTCCCCAAATCAATAAAATAATAAGCCAAATTCCAACAATTACAGCCGCCGAGCCAAAATCGGGTTGCCTCAAAGCTAAAAAAACAGGCAATAAGCAGTAAGCTCCTGAAATAAAGATATGGCGCAATCTTTTATCGGTTGGTTTTAATTTAGAAAAATAGCGAGCCACAATTAAAATAAAAGCTACTTTAATAATTTCCACCGGCTGAAGATGGTAATTGAAACCGCCCAACCAACCGACAGTCCCGTGTTTGGCTTCTCCAAAAAAAAGGACCAGAACCATCAACACAATCCCCAAAAAATAAAAAACTCCGGCATAATTTTCCCAGATGCCGTAATTAATTCGGGTAATAATCCCAAAAATAATAAGAGCCAGAATCACAAAAAGAACCTGCCTCTTAAAATTATTAAAACCCGGATTTTCAAAGGAAACACTATAAATGGCTAGCAAACCGATAGCCATTAAAAAAAGAACTCCGAAAAATAATTTGATATCAAAAGAGAATATCTTGTTTAATTTGTCCATTTTTAAATTAAAACAAACCGGAGAGATACTAAGGACTATTTAACTTGCAAGTTTTGGAGGTCAAAAACATTGCTTTGGGCTTTGATTTCAACCGAATCCGCTTTTCCTTCAAACTCCACCGGCCAAAAAAATCTAAAATCCCTCACTTCTCCCGATTTCACAGAATTTAAATTAGCTTTATTGGCAGCGATTATTTTATTGCTTCCGTCTCTAACCACCGCTTCAATATCAACAGTTAAAAAATCATAACTGCTCCGATTGACTATTTGAAAATTAATTTCAAAAAAGCTTCCGCCGGTTTTTGTATAATTGAAAGTTTTGTTTAATATCTCCAACTTGGGCTTTTCCTTTTTTTTATACTCCGCCCATCCTTCGCCCTCTACAAGAACTTTGGCGCTGTCGGGAGAATCTTTACATTCTATGCCCGTCTCAACAAGATAACGGACTTCATTAGGCAGAATATAAATCGCTCCCTTTTTGCCGCCGACTGCTTCCTCTCCTTTGTAGAGAAGAATCTCATAAGGGACTTTTTCAAAACCGAAACGATCGTTCACGTTTTTTATCTCCGCAACTACATCAAATTTGCCTCTATAGGGAATTAACGCAACGGAAATTGCCTCCGGTTTTTCCAAAACGGGAGTGTTAATACAAGGCCGAGGGCAAGGACCGCCGCAGTCTATCCCCTCTTCCCCTCCATTTTTTTTGCCGTCAGTACAAGAGGCTCCCCAAAAAATTTTATAAATAAAAAAAACCGCTCCAACAGCAATCAGTAAATAAGTGGCAATAATAATAATTTGTTTTGTTTTTCTTTCCATGATTTTAGAATAAATTATTTTCTATGTCAT
>JAGYOS010000110.1 GCA_018399475.1 bacterium | reverse complement strand
CCTCTCCCTCTCAAAATTAACAACCAAGCTCCTTTTATCCCTCAGGCTCCTTTTGCCAATTGGGACCAGCTGCATGATGAAGCTTGTGAAGAAGCCGCTCTTATTATCGCCCATTATTACTCACTGGGAATTAAGAAAATAACTAAGGAGGAAGGAGAAAAAGAAATTTTAGCCATGGTAAAATTCCAAGAAGAAAAATACGGCAGCCATACTGATTTAAACGCTCAAAAAATAGTTGCTCTTGCTGCTGATTTTTATGGAGATAATTATCAAATTGTAACGGAATGCTCTTTGAAAAATCTAAAAGAAATCTTGGCTCAAGGTTCCATTATTATTGCTCCTATGGCCGGCAGAGTCTTGGAGAATCCTTATTTCAAACAACCGGGCCCTCTTTACCACGCCCTGATAATTACCGGCTATAATGAAAAAAAACAACATTTTATTACTAATGATCCCGGGACTAAAAGAGGAGAAGGATTTGAATACTCTTATAAAAATTTGTTGGAAAGTATTCACGATTTTCCGGGAGAGAAAGAAAAAATATTAACAGGAGAAAAAGTTGTCATTAAGGTGCGCCAAAAATAAAATGGAAGAATTTATTTAATTCCTTTTGAAATTTTCCATCAGCCATTTTGTATTTTCTCCCACTCGGCCGTCATTAATTTTAAAATTATCTATTTTAGTAACCGGCAAAATTCCTTTAATGGTTGCCGTGAGAAAAGCCTCGTCGGCTTTTTTTAATTCCTGGAAGGGAAGATCTCTCTCTTGAACTTTAAATTTCTGTTTGGCTATTTTGATAACAAAATTTCTAACGGTTCCTAAAAGAATATTATTCTTGGGAGTAATCAGGGTGTCCTTTTTAAAAATAAAGAAATTGCTGGTTGAAGCTTCTAAAATAAGCCCGTTATGAAAATAAAGAACTTCTATCGCCCCCTCCTTCTTCCCTTTCTCTTGAAGCTGGATTGCATGGATGTAATTAGAAATTTTCGCCCGGGGAATTTCTCTTTGGTACTCGGTAGTTATCAGTTTTACTCCTTGGAGATAATCCTTTTTCGTAAATCCTTTTATTTTATTGGCTAAAATGAAAAGAGTGGGTTTCTTACCAAGAGTGATGCCGTCCTTAGAAGGACCCCCGGTTAAAACAATTCTTATACTGGCTTTTTCCAGTTTATTTTTCAAAATTAATTTTTTGGTTGAAGCTTCTAATTGTTTCTCTGAAACAGGCAGTTTTAAATTTAATTTCTTGGCAGAGTTTTTCAGGCGTCTAAAATGTTCTTGAAAGAGAAAAAGCTTATCCCCTTGAGCGGTTAAGACTTCAAAAACTCCATAACCGCGAAGAAGCCCCAAGTCTCTCAAAGAAACTCCCGCTTTTGCTTCAGGAATAATTTTTTGGTTTAAACAGCAATAGTTCATAAAGGCCTTGTTTAAATAATCAATCTTTAGCTAAAAAACAAATTTTAAAATTATTTTTAGAAAGACTGAAGAGATAAAAAACCGAAAGAATTTTTTTAGAAGAGTTATTCTTTATTGCTTTTATTTTGATTTTTCATCAAAGAAGCTTTTTTTTGAGTTTGAGTTGGTTTTTCTAAGACTTCAATTTTTCCTCCCGCTTTTTCTACCATTTTTTTTACCGCCTTTGAAACAAGGCATCCTTTTATTCGGAGTTTTTTGTCAATCGGTCCATCATTTAAAATTTTTACCAATTGAAGTTTTCCCGAGGTTCCCCTCTTGGGAATTTTCAAAAGTTTCTTTTTAATCAAAATTTGAGGAGTAACTTCTTCACCATCTTTAAAAGCTTTAGAAATAGCTCCGCTTCTAACAATTAAGTTTTTTCGATAAACAGATTTAAAACCTCCCAGTTTGGGAAATCTTTTTATCCAAGAAGAACGGCCTTTCTCGGTAATATTGGTTCCTCCTGTTCCGCTTCTGGATTTTTGCCCTTTAATGCCTTTACCGCTATAAGTTCCTCTTTTTCCCCCACGCCCGATTCTTTTTTTATTCCGTGATTTAATTGTAGAAGTTAAATTATGAAACTGCATTTTGCTTTTTTGTAAATTTTAAATTATCTTTGCTCTGTTTAAAATCTTTAAGAGAAGCAAGCCCTTCCAGTGCCGCAAAAGCATTATTAACTTTGCTTCCTTTCCCAACAATTTTAGCTGACATATCACTAATACCGGCTAATTCTATAATTGACCTAACTGCTCCTCCAACTATAATCCCTCGTCCTTTCTTAGCCGGCCGCATAATTACTCTCGCGCTTTTATATTTACATTTTATAGCATGAGGAATGGTGCCTTGATAGATTTTTATCTGGACAGTAGCTTTTTTAGCTTTATTAAAAGCTTTAGAAATCGCGCTGCTGACATCCGCTCCTTTCGCTATCCCAATGCCCACTTTTCCTTTTTTATTGCCGATTGCCACAGTAGCTCTAAAACGAAAACGGCGACCGCCCCTAACGACTCGAGTGACCCTGGCTAAATCTAAAAGTTTCTGGTCAAATTCACGTTTTTGATTCCTGTTTTTTCCTCTCATAAATTATAAAAATTATTTTTTCTTCTTTTCTGAAAACAGGAGCCCTGATTTTGCCGCTCCCTCATAAACAGCTTTAACTCTTCCATGAAACTTATAGCCGCTTCTATCAAAAACAGCTTTTTTAATACCTAATTTTCCGGCTAATTTCCCGATTTTTTCTCCCGCTTTAAAAGCAGTTTCTATTCCGTTTTCTTTCTTGGAATAAATTTCTCCCCTTATTCCACCAAGGGTTTTACCTTCTGTATCATCTACAAGTTGAAGATAAACTCTTTTATTGCTCCTATAAACAACAAGACGAGGAATCATTTTATCCCCTTTTATCCTGGATCTTCTTTTTCTTCTTTTTCTTAAATTGTTTCTATCTACCAAATTCATAGATTTATTCTATTATTCATCTTCTCCAACCGCTTTTTTCCCGGTTTTGCGGCGGACATATTCATCAATATATCTGATGCCTTTCCCTTTATAAGGTTCCGGCTTCTTTTTGGATCTTATTCTGGCTGCCATTTCCCCTACCAATTGTTTATCAATCCCCGCAACGGTAATAATATTTTTATCAACCGAAAATTCAATTCCTTCGGGAGCTTCAATTTCAACCGGATGGGAAAAACCCAACTCCATCACCAATTTCTTTCCTGAAATTGCCGCTTTATAGCCGGTTCCGTTAACTTCCAACTTTTTTTTATAGCCGTCTTTAACTCCTTTAATCATATTGGCTATTATCATTCTGGTAGTCCCCCAAAGGGCTTTGCTTCCCAGCTTATTAATATCATAAGGTTCAACAACGATTGACTGATCCTGCTGGCTTACTTTAATTTTTCGATGGAAATTAAAAGACAGAGTTCCCTTTGGACCCTTAACTTCTACTCTGTTTTTAGCTAAACTTATTGTTACCGACTCAGGAATTTTAATTTTTTTTCTTCCAATCCTGGACATAATTTTAATTAATAAACTTCACAAATTATTTCTCCGCCTACCTTTTTCTGCCTAGCCTGACCATCGGTTAAAACTCCCTGGGAAGTAGACACAACCGCAATTCCTATCCCGTTTAAAACTTTCCCAATGTGCCGGTGATTTTTATAAATACGGCAACCGGGTTTAGAAATCCTTTTGATCTCACTTATTTTAGGTTCTCCGTTTTCATACGCCAAAATAATCTTTAGGTGGGATTTATTTCCTTCTTCAAGCTTAGCAACACCAGCCAGATAATTTCTTGATTTCAAAAGCTTAGCTACCTCAAATTTCAAATTAGAATAAGGTAAAATTATTTCTTTCTTTTTTCTGCTTTGGGCGTTCTTAATTCCGCTAAGCATATTAGAAATTGAATCCATTTTTTCAAAAACTATTTAATAATTACCAGGAAGACTTTTTAACTCCGGGGATCTTACCTTCCTCGGCCAATTCTCTAAAACAAATACGACAAAGACCAAACTTTCTTAAGTAGCCTCTATTTCTCCCGCATCGGAAACAACGATTAATCTTTCTAGTGCCAAATTTGGGAGGTCTTTTCGCTTTTTCAATTAAGGCTTTTCTTGCCATAAAATTCTCTAAATTAAAAAATATAAAATAGCATCTTAAAAAATTATAGAAACGGCTATTTTTAAATTTAAAGCTTACTATTTAAATAGAAGAAAGGCAAATCCGTATTCTTTACTTTTTTTCCTTATCCCTTTCATCTTTTTTCATACTTAAAGCATCTTTGTCTATGGCACCCATTTCTTCTTTAAATAAAATAGGTAGGCCAAGCAATTTCATTAATTCTATTCCTTCTCGCTTGGTTTTTCCAGAGTTAACAATACTTACCTCCAAACCAAAAACATTATTAACATTCTCGCTGTCAATTTCAGCAAAAATAACATGCTCTTTAATCCCAAAACTTATTTCTCCCCTACCGCCAAAACTGTTTTCCGAAATGCCTCTAAAATCTCTAACTCTGGGTAAAGCTTCAACAATAAGCCTCTCTAAAAAATCGTACATCTTAGCTTTTCTTAAAACAACTTTAGCTCCAATCTCTTGGCCAATTTTGATTTTGAATCCCGCCACAGCTTTTTTCGCTCTGGTTGGAGCCGGTTTTTGACCGCAAATAATACCCAAATCTCTTTTAATCTCCGTTTTTACTTCTTCTCCTTTCTCTAACCAAGGACCAATTCCCGTATTAACCACAATTTTTTCAAGCTTGGGAACAGCCATCGGACTTCTATATTTAAACTTCTCCATCATCTTAGGAACAACTTCAGTAACATATTTAAGATACAAACCGTTGGTTTTTAAACCTAATCCGGAATTCTTTTTTGATTCCTTTTTAACTTTGGCTTTTTTATCTTTCTTATCAACAGAAGCAGAATCGCTTTTGATAGCCTTTGGTTGCCTTAAATTTTTTTCACTTTTAACTTTAGATTTCATTTTTGCATCTTTTACATATTCTTTTTTTGGTACCGTCTTCATTTTTGGTAAAACAAACTTTTACTCCTCTTTTGCAATGCTCACAATAAAGCTGAACATTGGAAATATGAAGAAGAGCCGGCATTTCAATCCTTTGCCCTTTTTCGCCTTTCTTGGAAGACTTGATATGCTTCTTAATTAAATTGGCACCATCAACCGCCAACTTGTCTTTTTTCCTGTCAATACTAACCACCTTGCCTTTAAAGCCTTTATCTTTACCGGAAATGATTATGACATTATCGTCTTTTTTGATCTTCATAAAAAATTTTATAAAACTTCCGGGGCTAAAGAAATAATCTTTTTAAAGCCCTTTTCTCTAACTTCCCTGGCAATAGGACCGGAAACTCTGGTAGCTTTCATCTCTTTGCCATCTAAAATAATAGCCGCATTTTCATCAAAACGAATATAAGTTCCATCGCTTCTGCGAAAAGGATATTTTTGCCTTACAATAACAGCCCTAACAATTTCTTTCTTCTTTACCAGAGATCTTGGCTCAGCTTCTTTTACAGAAGCTACAATAATTTCTCCCAATTTGGCATAACGTTTTCTAGTACCTCCTAAAACACGAAAACATTGGATCATTTTAGCTCCACTGTTATCGGCTACTTTTAATTTTGTCTCCGGTTGAATCATCTTATTAACTTATAAATCTTAAACTTTTTTTAACTTTTCACCACTTTCCATTTTTTCTCTTTGCTGTAAGGCCTGCAAGGAGAAAAAGTAACTTCATCTCCCAACTTGTATTTATTTTCGGGGCTATGCACTTTATAGCGTTTGCTCCGATAATATCTCTTATGGTACTTGGAATGAATTTTAATCTCAGAAACAGCAACAACCAGCGTTTTATCCATCTTATCCGAAACAACCACTCCCTTAAACTTCTTTTTGATTTTCGCTTTCTTGCCTTTTCCTTCTGTTTCCACTCTTTCAAATTTCAATTGAGGTTTTTTATAAGCCGGAGCAACTTTAACATTTTTACCCTCAGCTTTAGGCTTCTTGCTCTGTAAAACTTTTTTATCCTTATGCTCCGAAATCTTTTCCCCAACTTGTTTTTTCTTCTCTTCCACTTCCGGTTTTTTTGGGTTCTTCTTGTTTGTTCCCTCTTTATTATTATTTAACATGATTTTCCTTTTTTCTAATAATGGTTAAAAATTGAGCCAAATCTTTTCTTACTTTTTTAATACTTTTCACGTTACCTTCATTTTGGCTCTTGGATAAACTTAATCTTAGCTTCAAAAGCTCATTTTTCTTCAGAGCTACCAATTCTCGCAAGCTCTTGCTATCCATTTTTTTAAAATCTTGTTTATCCATAATTATTTTCCTACTATTTTAGTCTTGGCGGAAATTTTATCTCCTGCTCTTTTAAGAGCAATTTTGGCTATTTCTTCTTCAATCCCGTCTATTTCAAAAATAATTCTTCCCGGGTTAACCGAAGCTACAAAATGGTCTACACTACCTTTTCCTTTTCCCATTGGAGTTTCTGCCCCTTTTTGAGTAATCGGAGAATCGGGGAAAATTCTAATCCAAATTTTTCCCTGCCTTTGAACATAACGAGTCATAGCTCGGCGGGCAGCTTCTAACTGTCTTGAGGATATCCAAGTAGATTCAAGCACTTTTAGGCCAAAACTTCCAAATTTTAGGCTGCTTCCCCTCTTTGTAACCGGTCTAAACTTTCGTTGATGCTGTTTGCGATGCTTAATTTTTTTAGGTAAAAGCATATCTAATTCTCGTTATTCTTTTTAAAAATCTCTCCTTTATAAATCCAAACCTTCACGCCCACTATTCCACAGCTGGTATAAGCAGGCCGCCTGGCAAAATCAATATCTGCTCTTATAGTATGCAAGGGAATCCCTCCCCAAATCACCCATTCCCTAGATTTCATTTCCGCTCCGTTCAAACGACCGGCTACCATTATCTTAGCGCCTTTAACATTTTTTTGTTTGGAGATTGAATCCAATGTCGTTTTTAAGACTCTTCTAAAAGAGACTCTTTTTTCAAGTTGGTCGGCAACGCTTTGAGCAACTAAAACGGCGTGTTCCTCAAAATTCTTAACCTCTTCCACTTCTATATCTATTTCCAATTTACTTTTCTTTTTTCCCTTTTTGCGCTTGCTGTTTAAAGACATGGATAAAGCAGAAATATCATTTTTGATTTCTTCAATTCCGGATCCTCCTCTTCCAATTATAACACCGGGGCGTCCCGACAAAATCTTAATTTTTAAAGAATTCTCCGACCTTTCTATTTTTACATCTTTAATGGCGCTATTTTTCAATTTCTTTTTGAGGTATCCCTCAATTGCCAAATCCATTTCCAAAAAATCAGAATATTCATTTTTAGTGAACCATTTGGAAGTCCAGTCTGTCACAATCCCCAGCCGGAAACTAATTGGATTAATTTTTTTACCCATATAAATTAAATACTTTTCCTTCTAAAAATTTTAGACATTGTTCCTTCTGAA
Source organism: bacterium (assembly GCA_018399475.1). Taxonomy (GTDB): domain Bacteria; phylum Patescibacteriota; class Minisyncoccia; order CAIUEV01; family JAHKAQ01; genus M55B174. The sequence goes on along the minus strand of JAGYOS010000110.1, from coordinate 2,075 downwards.
CTTTTTTTACCCGTAGAAGCTTCTTGTTGTTGAGCTTTCTCTTTTTTCTTTTTCCCCTGCTGTTTGCTCAAAATTTTATCAGCTTGGTTGGTAATTTTCTTCAATTCTTCATAGGTCAGCGTTTTGGCTTCTTTTTTCTCCACTTTCATTCTGCCTTTTCCTTCTTCTATTTCATTTAAAATAATTTCCAAATGGCAAGTCCTTTTGAAAATTGAATAGGCTCTGCCATGAGCTCTTGGTCGCCATCTTTTCATAACCGGTCCTCCGTTTACTTCAATTCTTTCAATATATAAATTATTTTTATCCAAACCAAAATTATGAACCCCATTAGCCACACAAGAATTAAGCAATTCTAAAAGAGGGCTTGCCGCCTTGCCCTTAAGAAAACTCAATTGAGCGCTGGCTTCCGAACAAGTTTTCCCTCTCACCAAATCAGCCGCTAAACGGACTTTTCGGGGGGACATTCTAAAATTTTTCAAATTTGCTCTAACTTGCATAAAATTAAACTTAAATTACCAATTGAAACCGTTCCTACTTTTCATCTTCTCCTTCTTTCCCTTCTTGGCCAACTCTGTTTTCCTGTAAAGCCGCCTGTTCTATTTCTTTCTGCATTCTGCCTCCATGTCTTTGGAATTTTCTGGTTGGAGAAAATTCGCCCAATTTATGGCCCACCATCTCCTCACTGGCTAAAACCTCAAGGTGCTTTTTCCCATTGTAAACACCAAAAGTGAAGCCTATCATTTCCGGCGTAATAATGCAATCGCGCGACCAAGTTTTAATTACCGTCTTGTCTCCCGGTTTTAAATTCTTTATTCTTTCTAATATTTTAGCATCCACATAGGGACCTTTTTTTAAACTTCTGGACATATCTCCAAAAAAAATAATTAATCTCTATTTTCGCTTATGGTTTCTTCTTCTAATAATATACCGGCTGCTCTTCTTTTTCTTATTCCTAGTCTTGACACCCAAGGCAATTTTCCCCCAAACATTTTTGGGATGTTTCATTCCTATTGATTCATTGCCTTCGCCTCCTCCATGAGGATGATCAACCGGATTCATTGCTTTTCCTCTAACCTTAGGCCTTAATCCCATCAAACGCATTCTACCAGCTTTCCCTATTCTTATCATATTATTTTCCGGGTTGGAAGATTGGCCAATAGTAGCAAAGCATTTTTCACTAACCTGACGGATTTCACCGGAGGGCATCTTAAGCTGACTTAAACCGTTTTCTTGTCCCATAACAACCGCGTAAGTTCCGGCTGCTCTAGCCAACTGCCCTTTGGAACCCGGGAAAAGTTCAATATTGGAAACGAAAGAACCGGTCATAATTCTGGACAGACAAGTTCTATTACCCTTTTTGACACTGACTTTATCTCCTATCTGGAAAATATCTCCTGTTTTCATCCCAACGATTGCCGGCATATAAAATTTGATTCCTTTTTTATCAGTAACAAGAGCAATGAAATTGCTACGGTTTGGATCTTTTTCTATCCTTTCAACTTTAAATTCACCTTCTCTTTTTCTAAAATCAACTAAACGGTATCGGCGACGAGACCCTCCACCTCTACGCCTAACAGAAATCTTGCCGGAATTCATTCTACCGGTTTTTTTCTTCCAAATGCGAGTAAGAGGTTTATGCGGGCGGGCGGATCTGTCAACTCCATCTCCCCAAACATAGGATAATACTCGCTTGCCTCTATTTTTGATCTTCTTTACTTTTAACATTGGTGATTATTTTATACTTTCTCCTTCTTCAAGAGTAACCACTGCTTTTTTATAAGCGCTTCTGGTTCCTTCAATAAAACGAAACTTTTTCTTCTTGGATTTATAATTCATTATATTGACACTGCTGACTTTCACCCCATAATATTCTTCAATCGCTTTCTTTATCCTTCGCTTGCCGGATTTGGGACTAACCCTAAAATAATATTTTCCGATTTGATTCTCTCTGCTGGATTTCTCCGTATCTAAAAATCCTAAAAGAACTTGATAGGCATTATCAACTCCAATCTTTCTTTTGCTTGTCCCACTCTCCGCACCACTAGCCTTTTTTTGGCGATTTTTTTTCTGCTCTT
>JAGYOS010000109.1 GCA_018399475.1 bacterium | reverse complement strand
CGAACCCCTGCGAGCAATTGCTTAGAACATACAAAGTATGTTTTCTACAGCTAAAGCTCCAGGGGTTCTTTTTATTTCCTTTTATTAAAATCAACACAGCCTTCTTTAATCGCCAAAGTGCATTTGCAGTATGGTACTTGGCATTTCTTCGGCTTTTGGTGCAAATTTAACTTAGAAGTAAAGATATTGCCTAATTTTTCGTGGTCGTGGGGACAGCGAGTAATGCTGCCGTTAGGATTAATCCTGATCAGATTCATCCCGGCAGAACAAGGAACTCCCTTGAAAGAAAGATTGTGAAAACTGGCCGCTCTGTCCACTTCGGATGGAATAAGGTCATAAAACATTTTTCTCTCTTCATCAGTATAATTTTGAGGATATTCTTTTCCCTGGTACTCTCCCCTAAAAACTTTAGCCTCTACTTCTATACCCTGCTCCTTAAACTTCTCATAAGTTTCCTTAAAACGCTTGATCAATGGCGGGTACATTACATAATTTACTTCCACTTTAAAGCCGGCTTTTTTCAGACGGACCGCTTTAGCTAAAAATTCTTCCGCTGAAGATCCTTGGCGTTCCCGCTCTCCCAAATGAAGCGAGGCATAAAAAGAGTGAATATTTTCAGGAGAAATTTCTTGAATAAATTCATCAACCGGGAGACTCAAATTAGTACCTATTGTGATTAAGTGTCTTTTAGATAATTCTTTTACAAGTTGAATAAAATTAGGGTATAAAAAAGGTTCTCCGCCGGAAATAATAATCCACCAGCGATCAGCAGTGGCGTCAAAAAATGGACGAGCCTGCTCGGGACTTATTACCTTAGTTTTATAAGGATTAATGACAGAAATTTTGTTTCTAACCCAATCACCGACTTTGGTTTTTAAACTTCTCTGCTTGTCATTATAAAAACAATAGGGGCAATTGAAATTACATTCCATATTTATCAGCCACATGGCTATTTTGTCATAATTCTTTTTTTGAGAGGATTTTCCTTTTTCCATTTTTATATTTTTAAACTTTTTTTATTTCTTTTTTCAAATGTTCCTAGCCAACTCCCTAAAATTGTCCAAGCTATTATTTGATAAGTGAAATCCATAGAAGGAGCTTCCAGAAAAGATGTAACCAGCATAGCAACAAACAAGATAAGTGAACATGCACCCAGCAACTTAATCCTCAGAAAAAATTGGCTTTTAAAAAATTTCTTTTTCCATCTTGCTTTAGGATATTTAAGATAACTCTTGAAAGCATAAAATAAAGCGCCTAGCATATATAAAACATAACCCATAAAACCAATAATGCCGCCTTCTAAGAGAAAACGAATGCTGTCGTTATGAGGATAAACATTTCCGGTCTCTCTGCCTCTGGCCTCCTTAATAACTTCTTCAAAAGACCCGATGCCATAACCTGAAAATATATTCGTGCGAAATTTAAACAAGGCAATATCCCAAATTTCCAAACGACCCCGGAGAGAATCAAACATTTCTCTCTTAAAAATACTAAAGAGCCTTTCCCTGGTTCTTTCAAATAGAAGTAAAATGCCTAAAATTCCCCCTGCTCCCCAAGAAGCCGGTTTTCTAAAATCAACTTTTACCAAAGCTAAAATAATTACGGCGACCACCAAACCGGCTAAAGCTACTCTGGAATAAGTTAGAACCAAAAATAACAGTAATATTAAGAAAGGAATCAGCCAATATTTTTTATTTTTGTTCCTCTTCTTAGAAGTAAAGCTAGCACTTAAATAAGTTACCAAATAAACAGTGGCCACAACGGATAGGAAAGAACCAAAAGTATTAGAATGAGGAAAAGTTCCTTGCAGTCTGGGTAAAGCAGTGTCGGCCTCAAAAAGAAAATGCTTCATTATTAATTGCTTGGAAGCAACTACAAGAGGAATAATAGCCGAGAGAATAACCGTAATTAATAATTTAAAATATTTACCTTTAGAGCCTAGTAATAAAAAGCCTAGAAAATAAGCAAAGAAAGGAGCTAGAAAATAAAGCCAAAAAACTAATTTAGCATCTAGATAACCGGCGTTAAATAAAGACACGCTATTTAAAATTATGGCAATTGGTATTATAATCATTAGAGGAATTTGAAAAATTCTTTTGCCATTTTTTAGAAGTTCAACGGCGCCCAGAAAGGTAATCAATAAACAAAGCAAGGAAAAAGGATTGATATATAAATCCTTCACCCCCAGATTTTCAAAAAAAGCTCCAATGTTAATTTGATAGCCATCTAGCCCGATCATCACAGGGGCCAGAAAAATTAAAAACAAGAAAGTCTCAGCCGTTTTGAAAAATGAAGCAAAAAGAATTATCAGAAAAACAAAAAATAATAAAACCGATTGAAAATCTAGAAAGAATCTTCCAGTAATTAATAAATAGAAAAATAGCAATGTAAAAATTACTATGGCTAGGAAATAGTATTTATTTTTGGACTTCTTTTTCTCCGGCATAGTATAATGTTGATGGATCATCTAAATTATTATAGAATAGTTTTTCATAAAAAAGCAAAGAGCTTTAACAATATTTATAGATGGGCAAAAAAATTATAATTTTTCTAGCCGAAATGCCGGTTGACAATGGAGTAATTCAATCCCAGCTAATCCCTATAGTTAGGCATTCTAATAAAAATAAATACTTAACTTATCTAATAGAAACCAAAAAAAGATTTAACAAAGTCAGGGACTCAAAAAAAATCAGGCATAAAATAAAGGAGTTCAATATAAATCTAGAGTCTATAGAAGTAAAACAAAAAACATTCCTCCCCTCTTTTCTTTATTTTTCAATCAAATCTCTAGCAAAAATTAAAAAGATAATAAAGGACAACCCAAATTCGGAGTTTTTAATTTACACCAGAAATTATAAATTTTTATTATCAGTTTTAATAATCAAGCTAACCAAGAAAATAGGATTTATTTATAGCCCCAGAGCTCCTTATATTGAAGAGAGGAAGTATTATAAAAAAACCAGAGATCTCCTCTTTATCTTTTGGATAAAAATGTTAGAAAAAATAGCTATTGAGAAAAGTTTTAAAACCGTAGTTGAGACAGAAGCTTTCAAGAAAAGTTTAGAAACATTGTATCATCTAAGTAGTAAGAAAATTAAAGTTATCCCCAATTTTTTTGACTCTGCTTTAAAAATAAAATCAAACGCCAGAGAGGAAATAAGAAAAAAACTGAACCTTGTTGGCAAAAAGGTCATAGTATACGCCGGAACCTTAGAAATTTGGTACGACTTCATAAAAATGTTGGAGTTATTTAAAAATTTAAAAAGAAAAGATGAACGCCTTTTCTTACAATTATTTTTAAAAGAAGATTACGCCCGCACTGAATCAAGAAACCTCAAGATTAAATTAGAGAGAAAACTTAAAGAAATAAATCTAGTCTTAAATAAAGACTATGCTATTAACAGTTTTAATCCTCAGGAAAGATATAACTATTTAAGAGCTTGCGATATTGGCATTTGCTTAACCGCAGAAGCCAAATTTAGAAATTTAACCATGCCCTTAAAAATCCTAGATTACTGGAGAGTTAATCTGCCAACTATAGTTAATAAAGATCTCTTGGAAGTAAAAAAAATAATTCTAGCTGATGACATAGGCACTACTGTAGATTATACAAAATGGTCTGATTCCTTATCCGAGATAAATTTAGAAAAATTGTATTCTAAAACCGATAATTTCGACAGAATACATAAAATTTATTCTTCCGATTCTGTCCTCCCTTCGTATATGAAATTATTTAATAAATATTTTAACAATGCCGCAGCAAAAAAATAAATTTTTTCTAGTTTGGCCTCAAGAATACGAATTAAGCCGCAGCTTGGCCGAAAGATTAGGGCTGAAACTTGTTTTAATCCAGGCTAAAAGACAAAACTCATTTTTTCTTTTGAGATACCTAAGCCAGTCAATAAGAACTTTTTTCTGGCTCATGAAAGAAAAACCTAATTTTGTGATGATCCAAAACCCTCC
>JAGYOS010000108.1 GCA_018399475.1 bacterium | reverse complement strand
CAAAGCCCTAAGAAATTTTTCTTAGGGCTTTTTTATTTCCCTTCACTTATTTTTCCTACTAGCAAAGGACTCTTAACCAAAACCAATTGCCTAGCTTTTAATTTTAAGTTATCTTAAAAGAACTAAAAATTGACTATGGAAAATAATTCTTCCGAAAAATTAAAATCTGAACTTGAACAAATTGATTCTCTTGAAAATTTGACTGCTTTGGAAAAAAAATATTTAGGCAGCAAAGGAAAAGTTAAAGAAATGTTGAAAGGCATCGGCAAGCTTCCTCCGGAGAAAAGAAAAGCACGCGCGATTGTAATTCAAAAAGAGGCTCAGGTAATCCAAGCAATGTTAACCGCTAAAAGAAAAATCTTAACGGCTCCTCAGTTAGGGAAAAAATTAAAAGACCAAGCTGAAAATTTAGACTTTCAGCTTCCTAAAATAGGCCACCTTCACCCTATTACCCAAACTATCCGGGAACTCAACAATTTTTTTGAAGAAATGGGCTACAGCGTAATGGAAGATTTGGAGTTAGAAACCGATGAATTTTGCTTTCAAAGATTAAATGTTCCTCCAGATCACCCTGCCAGAGCCATGCAAGATACTCTCTACATTAAAGAGCCAAATTATCTCTTAAGAACGCATACTTCTTCCATTGAAGCTAGAGTCTTGGAAAAATACAGCCCTCCTTTAAAAGTAGTCAGCCCCGGGAAAGTTTACCGTAACGAAAAAGTGAACAAAAGCAACCACTTTGTCTTTCACCATTATCAAGGAGTTGTAGTTCTACCGGAAGTAAGTTTAAAAGATCTCTTTGGCACTTTTACCAAGCTTTTTAAAAGATTATACGGACCAAAAACCGTTTTACGGTACCGCAATAAATATTATCCCGAAGTGGAGCCGGGTGCCGGAGTTGATATGCAATGCTTTAACTGCAAGGGTAAAGGCTGCCGCCTCTGTAAAGGAGTGGGTTGGATAGAAATGGGAGGCGCCGGCATTATTCATCCTCAAGTGCTGAAAATGGCCGGGATTGATCCCAACAAATGGCGGGGATTTGCTTTCGGCTTGGGTTTGGACCGTTGGGTAATGGCCAAATACAAAATAAGCGACATTAGAACCCTTTTGGGAGGTAATTTAGGATATAAACCATTTGAAAATGAAAATACTCTATAGCCAATTAAAAGAACTCGTTCCAAAATTAAAAGCCAGCCCTTTAGAAGTTGGAGAAAGATTAACTTTGACCGGATTTATGATGGATAGTTTTGAAAAAGTAAGCTATCAGGGAAAAACTGATTATTTAATAGGCCTTGAGATAAGGCAAAACAGAGCTGATTGTCTTTCAATTTTAGGAATAGCCAGAGAAGTTGCCGCTTGCTGGAATTTAGAGTGCCGCGAACCTTTTCATCTATTCCAAAAAGAAAACAAAAAGGATTTCAAGCTAATAAATTTTAAAGATTTTTCTAAAAAAGAAGCCCCGGCTATAGAAACCAGGGACAAAAAACCGATTCGCAGAATTTTAGCCATAGATATAAAAAATTTGCAGAATAAAAAAACTCCGGGTTGGCTGAAAGAATTTCTAAACTTTTACGAAATAAACAGCGTCAATTTTTTAGTGGATTTATCCAATTATGTAATGCTGCTTACCGGCTATCCTTCTCATCTGCTTGATAAAAACAAAATTCAAGGTAAGCTCGTTTGGTCTTTAAACAAAGATTTTAAACAGCTAACCACTTTGGATGGATCCAAAATAAAATTGGGGCGTAAAGAAGACTTGATTATTCGGGACCAAGAAAAGATTTTAGCTTTGGCGGGAATAATTGGAGGCCAAGCGGCTGCTATTGGACTTCAAACCGATTCTATCATCGCTGAAATGGCAATCTATGACAGAGCTTTGATAAGAAGAAACTCCGGAGAACTTAAAATAGTAACTGAAGCCAGCAACCGGCTGGAAAAAGATTTGGATACCGATTCGGCCGGTGATGCTTTCAATTTATTAGTAACTCTTATTCTTAATAACTGTGGAGGGGAAATAACCGGAAGAGTTTTTGATTTTTATCCTCAAAAAAGAAGGGTGCCGAAGATCCTGCTTGATCCTCAAGAACCAAGCAGCTATGCCGGGATTGAAATCCCTACCCAAAAAACAATTGCCGCACTAAAAAATTTAAGGTTTCAAGTTAAACAAAACAACAAATTACTCGAGGTAACTCCCCCGGCGGATAGAATGGATATCAACATTAAAGAAGATTTAATAGAAGAAGTGATTAGAATGGTAGGTTTTGATAAAATTCCGGTTGATCAGCCTCCCCGTTTAGAAATAGTGAAAAATATAACTCCTTTATCTCTTAAATTATCCGAGAAAACAAAAGATATTTTAACCGCTTTGGGTTTTGATGAAATTCTTTCCTCTCCTCTTATTAAAAAAGAGGAAAATAAAAAAGTAAATTACCAAAATTGGGAAATTGTCACCACTCAAAACTCGGTTAATGAAGAATATCCCGAGTTGCGGCAATCCATAGCTCCCGGACTGATTAACCAAACCATGGAATATTCCAAAAGAGGCATTGGAGAAATAAATATTTTTGAAATTGGAAAGATATTTGGAGAAAAGAACGGAAATTACCGCGAACAAAATTCTTTGGGGCTTCTAACACATCAGCCTCCTCAAAAAAAGGCGCTCGCCAAAATGGAGCAAGCCGTAGAAAAATTGTTGAGAGCTTTGGGGATCAACGAAATTCAATGGCAGGAGCCTGAAAAAATTCCTCCAGCCGCTAATCCTTATTCCTGCTGGAGCCCGGCCGTCGGAGAAGAAAAGATTGGAATCCTTTATAAATTAAAACCGGAGTTTGCAAAAGCGGGAAACGTTTATTTTGCAGAGATCAATTTTTCCCAAATCGCCCGTTTATTAAAAAAATACCAACCGGAACCCACTGTAGAATTGACTAAAAAAATAGTAACATTGGATGCCAACTTGGAATTTTCTTTGGATGCAAAAAAATCTTTAGCCGCCCTTATCGGCGAGAAAATAAAAGGTATCAGCCGGCAAATAGGACC
>JAGYOS010000107.1 GCA_018399475.1 bacterium | reverse complement strand
GGAGTGGGAGTCCCGAGCATAACAGCTATTCTGGATGTTAGAAAAGCCTTAGCTTCTTATAAACTGCCTTTAATTATTGACGGAGGCTTGCGTTTTTCCGGAGATCTTGTAAAAGCTATTGCGGCCGGTGCAGATTGTGGGATGTGCGGAAGCCTTTTGGCTGGGGCGGATGAGACTCCGGGTAAAATTATAAAAACAGCGGGTCGCAAGTATAAACTTTATCGAGGGATGAGTGTCAAAGAAGCTATGAATAATAGGACGAGAGATCGTTATTATCTAAAAAAAGATGAAAAAGAATCGCATACTTCTCAAGGAGTTTCCGGTCTTGTCGCTTATAAAGGCAGTGCCCGAGTTATTTTGCAAGTTTTTATTGGAGGAGTAAAAGCCGGAATGGAAAATGTCGGTGTGGCTGATATTAAGGAGCTTCAAGATGAAGGGCGTTTTTATAAAGTCAGCGATGCCGGCTTTAAAGAAGGACATTCTCATGATATCCAAATGATAAAGAACGAATTGAATTATTCTAAAGAAAAGTAATTTTTTACGCTGATTTTTTCTAAATTGATTGTTATTTCTCTTGATTTTTTAGAAAACGGTTTTCCGGCTTTAACCTTATCCCAATATTTTTTTTCTAAACTCTTCAGTCCTGGCCAATTTACCGGCTATTTGAGCAACGTCTAGTCCGGAGTATTTGTAATAATCAAGTTCTGAGAGATTAGGTTCCCGGTTGAGAATGCCGTAGAAAAGTTTTTTAGTCAGTTGTTCTATTGAATAAGCTTTTTTTGGGAGTTTAAACTTGTTTCTTTTTTGTTCTTTTGGCAGAACGGAATTAAAATTATCGGGAATGATTTTATCCCAATCCAGAAACGGTCCGGGGTCTTGAGGACTTCTTTGAGGATCTATTGCTGAATGCCCAAATATGTGACGAGAATCAGCCTGAATACCAAGATTTTTTTGCAAATAAGTTAATAATTTACGGAGTGAATTTTCTTGCTCCGGAGTCCAAAAATTTTCATCAGCTGTTTCTCCTTCTTGTCTATCTTCACAAGCGATTCCGATAGAAGAGAAATTGGGGTTGGGTTTTAGGTAGGTCGGAGCTTGAGGGTTGGAAATCCAACCGCAATGCCAAGCAGTATCTTGACATTTTACCAACTGGACTATTTTTCCTTCTTGGGAAATTAAAAAATGGAAGGATTCCCAAAAATCAGCATCAAAACAGCGACGGACTGTTTTTTCCAGACTACCAAAAGTTCTGTGGACAATAATGGCTTTTATTTCTTTTTTCCGGCCGGGAGTAAAATTAGGTGAAGCAAAAAAAGGAAACTCCATATTTTAAAAGCAAAATTTATAAAAATAAGGCGGGATATCTTCAAATCTATTAAAAAATTAAAGTTTCTAAGGTTAACGGGTGATTATAGCATTGATTTTTAAATGGGCAATAGAGCATATCTTTATTTTAGTAAGTAAACGCGAAACTTGACAAATTAGATAAAATGTGCCATTTTTTTAAGTTCTTTAAAAATTTAAACCTAAAGAAAAAGGAGGGAAACTATGTATAATTGTAATGTGATAATTATATGTATTGTGTTTGGTGGTATTATTGGAGCAACAGCTGGTGCCTCTTATGGTAGATGTGTTTGTGCTATTGTAGGATTTATCTTAGGTGTTATTGCGGGGATTATTGCGAGTCTTATTCATTTAATTGGAGTTAAATTAAAAATTTGGGGGAG
>JAGYOS010000106.1 GCA_018399475.1 bacterium | reverse complement strand
GCCATCGTAAAAAATTATTGCTTATCTTTTTTAAGCTGCTTATCTTTTTTAAGTTTAACGCTTGCATATTTCTTTTCATAATACCCAAGAGCTTCTTTATCTAAATAAAAAAACTTATGGTTAAGTAAATCCAAAGCAGAAATATTAGCAGCCTGCAAAAAATCAATTTTCTTTAAATTCCTTAGTGATTTACCTAAAATTTCATTCTTTTTTAGAGTAACTACCAACCCTGATTTATCTTCTCCTCCGATCTTTTTGAACAAAACAGCCATTTTTTTTGTATTCGGCTTTTCCAGTTTAAAATCCTTAATGATCCTCAATTCCCCATCTCTCAGTTTTCCGGAAAGTACTTCCAAAAAAACCTTTCGGCGCTCTTTTTTGTTAATTTTCTTTTGAAAATTAACTTTATTCCTTGGGCCAAAAGTAACTCCTCCTCCTTTAAAAATAGGGCTTCTGATTGATCCCGCCCTGGCATTTCCCGTTCCTTTTTGGCTCCATGGTTTTTTGCCGCCTCCTCTAACTTCTCCTCTGGTCTTTGTGTGGGCTATCGGCCTTCTTTTATTGGAAGCTAAGGCAATTGCTGTCCTAAAAACCAATTCTTGGTCAAAGGGCATATCAAAAATTACAGGAGCTAAATCTATTTTCTCCGTTTCTTCTCCTTCTAAATTGTAAACTGGCTGTTTCATTATAAAAAATCGCTAATAATTTTTATTATCTTTTCCGAATAAAAACCAAATTGCCTCTTTTGCCGGGTACTGAACCTTTAATCAATAAAAGATTATTTTCTTTATCCACTTCGGCTATTAAAGCTGCCTTAATTGAAACTTTACGATTACCCATTCTACCGGCCATTTTTTTCCCTTTCATAACATGTTGAGGGAAAGCCGAACCAATTGAACCTGAGCGTTTAAGATCGTGCCGGTGGCCGTGAGACGCCTTGCCTCCTTTAAATCCGTGTCTCTTAACAACTCCTTGAAATCCCTTCCCTTTGCTTTTGCCAATAATTTTTACTTTATCTCCGGGAGCAAAAGATTCTACCGTAATTTTATCTCCTTTTTTCAAATCACTGTCTGAATTTGAAAATAATCTAAACTCTTTTAACAATTTCCCGCATTTAACAATCGCGGCGGCATAACCATCTTGCTTTTCCGTTTTAAATCCAATCAACTCATTGGGCAAACATTTAATTGCAGTTGTTACAACGACTTTATTCTCATCATCCCATACCTGTGACATATTCAATTTTCTACCAATAATAAACATAAATAAAACTATTTAACTCTCTTATTTTTACATAAAAAATAAAAACGGAACTCTTAAGCCCCTGTTTTTATTAAAAACTCTTTAAATTTATAGGCTCAACAAACCTTTGAATTTTATCAACCGGCCGAACAAACTTTTTCACTACATTTTGATCTCTACATTTACTCCCGTTGGCAAATCAAGATTAATCAAAGAATCAATTGTTTGGGGAGTAAAGTTTTCAATGTCTAAAAGACGTTTGTGAGTCCTCATTTCATATTGGTCACGAGCATCTTTCTTTACAAAAGTGGATCTATTAACCGTAAAACGGTTAATAGCCGTAGGAAGAGGAACTGGACCTATAACTTTAGCCCCCGTCCTTTCGGCGGTATCTATAATCTGTTTGGCTGACTGGTCAATAACTCTATGGTCAAAAGCTTTAATTTTAATTCTAATTCTGGTTTTTTCTTCTGGCTTTGTCTCTTTCTTCTTCTCCATCTATTTATTAATGATCTATTAAGCTTAAAGCAGGGAGATTACTCTCCCCGCTTAGCTGAATTATTTATGCAATAATTTTAGTTACCACTCCCGCTCCTACGGTTTTGCCACCTTCTCTAATCGCAAATCTCATACCTTCTTCCATGGCCACCTTGCCAATCAATTTGGCTTTAAGGCTTACCGTATCCCCGGGCATTACCATCTCGGTTCCTTCAGGTAATGTAACATCTCCGGTAATATCGGTAGTCCTGATATAAAACTGAGGTTTATAACCGGTAAAGAAAGGGGTATGACGACCACCTTCTTCCTTCGTTAAAATATAAACTTCCGCTTCAAACTCACTATGAGGCTTAATGGAACCCGGCTTAGCCAAAACTTGGCCTCTTTCAATATCTTCCTTTTTCAAGCCTCTTAAAAGCAACCCGGCATTATCACCCGCCTGACCTTTATCCAATTCTTTATTAAACATTTCAATACCGGTAACAACCGTTTCTGCAGTATCTTTAATGCCTACCACCTCCACCTTGTCATTAATATTTACTTCTCCTCTCTCAATTCTTCCGGTAGCTACAGTACCTCTGCCTTCAATAGAGAAAATATCCTCAATCGGCATCAACAATGGTTTATCAACATCTCTCTCCGGTTCGGGAATTTTTTCGTCCAAGGCTGTAATCAAATCCAGAATAGGCTTAACATTTTCATCATCTTTATCTTTTGCTTCTAAAGCTTTAAGAGCCGAACCTTTAATTATAGCAATATTATCACCGTCAAATTCATACTTGTTTAGAAGCTCCCTAACTTCACTCTCCACTAAATCTATAAGTTCGGGGTCATCAACTTGATCAACCTTGTTTAAGAAGACAACTATTGTCGGAACTCCCACCTGGCGGGCTAAAAGAATATGCTCTCTTGTTTGAGGCATAGGACCGTCAGCCGCAGAAACTACAAGAATTGCCCCATCCATTTGAGCGGCTCCGGTAATCATGTTTTTTATGTAGTCGGCATGCCCCGGGCAATCTACGTGAGCATAATGCCTTTTACCAGATTCGTACTCAACATGAGCTGTTGCAATTGTGATCCCTCTCTCTTTTTCTTCCGGCGCTGAATCAATTTGGCTTACGTCTTTTTCGCTGGCTTTATTGCCGGCCAATTTCAAAGCATGAAGAATAGCAGCTGTTAAAGTTGTTTTTCCATGGTCAACATGACCAATGGTTCCAACGTTTACGTGAGGTTTGCTGCGATCAAATTTTTCCGTCATTTTTAAAAACTCCTTTTAGAAGACCAATCTCAATTGTTCTAACTGAAAATTGAGTTTTACCCAATCGGCCTTTTTATCTTATTATATTTATTAATAATTAAAAAATATTAGAAAGTATTAGTTAATAATTAGCGGAAAATTAACTTTAAGTCAAGTTATTTTTTTATTCCAGAAAAAAAATTATTCCATTCCGAAAAAATTTTAACTTTTTCAGCGGCGTTTCGGTATTTTTTTATCTTTTCTATAACCTCTTTTTTGGTTCTTTCTTTAAAAAGGCGCGTTACGTTTTCAGAACCTTTAGAATAAAATAGGTCCGCATAAGAAATTATTTTTTCTTCAACTGTCTCGGGATAATAGTCTTTTGGAGGGATCGGCCATTTATTTTCCACAATTTCTTTTTTGCTCAGTCCTAGCCCAACATGATTCTCTGCCACTTTAGCATGCTTGGGAAAACCTTCTTTCCTCAAAATTTCAGCTCCGTAATAACCGTGGGAGATATAACAAGCGGCAAGTTTTTTCCTGGTTTTCAAACCTTTGGGAAAATCAAAACCAATATCGTGCAACATGGCCGCTTCATAAATAAAATTTTTAGCAATATTATCTCCTGTCCTGTTAGAAAATAATTCGGCGATCTCCAAAGATTTTTTCGCCACCATGGCAGAGTGAATAATCAATATTTGATATTTCTCCGAACCGGAATTGTAATATTTGTTTATAATTTTAAAAGGATTCACTTTAGAAATTTTAAATTATAAGAAATTTTAAATTTTGGATTCATCTGTCATTCCCACCTGTCTACCGGCAGGCAGGTGAAAGCGGTAATCTCAATCCTTCTAGGAAAAACTTTTTTGCATGTCATTCCCGCGATATCTGTCATTCCCGCGAAAGCGGGAATCCAGGCTCTCAGGAACTAAACTTTC
>JAGYOS010000105.1 GCA_018399475.1 bacterium | reverse complement strand
TTAAAAATTCATGTTAGAATTCAAAAAAGATTATTTTTTATAATATGATTAAAACTGACAAAAAATTAGTAGAAACTTTTTTGAGCAGGGGAGTTGAAAAAATTTATCCTACTCGGGAGAAATTCAGACAAAAACTGCTTTCCGGAGACAAAATTAAAGCCTATCAGGGTTTTGATCCGACGGGTCCTTATTTGCACGTGGGGCATGCCATAGGGATAAGAGCTTTAAGGATTTTACAAAAATTGGGCCATCAGGTTATTTTTTTGGTGGGAGATTATACCGCCAAAGTTGGCGATCCTGATAAAACTACCGCTCGTAAGATAATGTCTGACGAGGAAATTGAAAAGAATATGGAAGGTTGGAAAAAACAAGCTGCTCAGCTAATAGATTTTGGAGGAGGAAATCCGGTAAAATTTGAAAGGAACAGTCATTGGCTCTCCAAATTAAAGCTGGAAGATGTTATCCGACTAATGTCTCAAACGACTCTTCAAAAAATGTCAGAACGGGAACTTTTCCGCCGCCGCCTGAAAAAGGGAGATCCCATCCAGCTTCAAGAGTTAATTTATCCATTAATGCAAGGTTACGATGGAGTAGCCATGGATGTTGACTTAGAAATTGGCGGTGCCGACCAAACTTTTAACATGCTAATGGGCCGACTTCTTTCCCGAAAATATTTGGGTAAAGAAAAATTTGTACGGACCAATAAAATGATGGATGCTCCTGATAGAATAACCATGAGCAAAACTAAGGGCAATGGAATAAATCTTTCCGATTCTGCCAAAGATATGTACGGCAAAGCCATGTCTTATCCGGACCAATCTATCTTGGCCGGTTTTGAATTATTAACGGAAGTTCCCATTGAGAAAATAGAAGAAATGAAGAGGGCTATGGAAAAAGGAGAAAACCCCATGCAGTTCAAGAAAGCGATGGCTTTTGAAATAGTAAAGTTAGTAAAAGGCGAAAAAGAAGCCCGGCAAGCGGAACAATTTTTTTATAAACAATTTCAGAAAAAGGATTCAGCTAAGCTGGAGTACGAAAAGGTTGATTTAAAAAAGCTCCATTTATCTTCTCAAGATTTATTTTTGGTAGATCTTCTGCTTGCTCTAAAAGCCGGTTCTTCCAAGAGTGATTGCCGTCGGCTTATTCAGCAAGGCGGTGTTGCTGTTAACGGCCAAAAAATTACCGATTTTGATTTTAAAATCCCGAATTCTAAAGAGGAAATTCTTATTAAGGTCGGCAGAAGAGGATTTTATAAAATTAACTAAAGTTTTCAAGAGATTGATTTTCTTTAAAAATTATGTTCCTCTTTAAGCGAGGGGCAGTTCTTTTATCTTTTATTTTTAAAAAAGGAGGGTAAAATGGGAGGAAAAGAAAAAATGGCAATAGGTACAAAAAGTATTTGGGCGGAGCTTGGGACAGTAAAGCTCAGAAAATTTTTTATCAATTTGGAGGATCTAGGAATTACTCCCGAAGATGTTGATCAGGCGGTACAGGATCCGGATTACCTGTTTGAAATTGGTAAGAAGCTTTGCAACTCGGCACCGCCTTCTATTTCCATAGAAGAAGATTCAGGGGAGATAAAAGCGCAAGATCTTCATCTTCTGTGAATCTAAGAATCTAAATTTATTTTTGAAAGCCTTTTTCATTCTAAAAGATGGAGAAGGCTTTTTAAATAAGTGGCTAAACCCCTTTACATTTTTTTTGGAGGAGTTATTATAAAAGTGAAATTGGCACTCTTTGGTCACGAGTGCTAAAAGCTAACAAATAAAACAAAAAGCTATGAAAAAAATCACCAAAAGAAAAGAAGAAAAAAGTCCAGCTATTTATCCCTTAAGGGATGCTATCGGACGGCTTTTTGATGAAAGCGTCTGGCATCCTTTTGGAGAAATGGCTGCCTATGAAAACGGTTGGAATTTAGATTTTCCCAGATTGGATGTTAAAGAAGGAAAAGACTTGGTCAAAGTAACGGCTGATATTCCGGGAATTGATCCTGAGAATATTGATATTGAGGTGGAGGATGACTACTTAGTAATTAGCGGAAAACAAGAGAGAGAACAAAAGGAAGAAGAGGAAAATGTTTACAGGGAAGAGAGAAGTTACGGAGAGTTCAGGAGAGAAGTTGCTTTGCCGGCTTTGGTTGATTCTGAGAAGGTAAAAGCCAAAACAAAAGATGGAGTTTTAAGGATTGAATTTCCCAAGGTTGAGAAAACGGAATCTAGAAAAATTAAAATTGAAAGAGAATAGGGATGTTTTAGAATTAGAACATTAGAAAAGTGGATCGAGCGGGCCTTACGGCCCGCTCGATCCCGAAAAATATTTTTTCTCTTCAGCTATTGCTTTTTTTAGAATAAGAGTCAAAATAAGAAACAAGAGAATAATTTGAATAAAATATTTTATGAAACTTAATGCCAATAGTGCTTTTTTCTTACTGCTTTTGATTGTAGCGG
>JAGYOS010000104.1 GCA_018399475.1 bacterium | reverse complement strand
GAAGACGAAGAGCAGACGGAAGAAGCAACGGGAGAAAAAGAAAAAAAGGGTTCCAAAAAATCCGGTAAGAAAAAAGAGGAAAAAACGACAAAAAAGAAAGCTAAAGTGGAAAAAACTGAATTGAAAAAAGAAGAGAAGAAAAAGAAAACAAAATCTTCTAAAAATAAAGGGAAAGTTCTTGAGATAGAAAAAGCCGGCGACTCTTCCCAAAAGAGCGAAAATGCTGAATCCAAAGATAAGGAGAAAAGCCCCAAGGGGAAAAAGCTTGAGAAAAACCTTAAGAAATAATTTATTATTTATAATTTTTTAAAATGGAAAAAATAACAGTCCTGGGTCATAAAAACCAAGACACCGATGCCACTTGTGCAGCTATGGCAATGGCAGAACTTTTGAACAAAACCAAACAATGGGAAGCTACAGCTAAAATATCCGAAAGACCCAATCAAGAGACCGCTTATATCCTAAAACATTTTAAGATTAAGGCGCCTGCCAAATTAAAACCAGGCAAAGAAAAAGCTTTTTTCTTGGTGGATTTTAATGAAGAAGAACAATCCCCTATTCCTTTCAACAAAATAGAAATTGAAGGATTAGTAGACCACCACAAATTAAAAATTAAACTGGATAAAGATTACCCTATAATTTTCAGAGTTGAACCTTTAGGCAGCGCTTGCACCATCATCGCTAAAATATACCAAGACTACGGAGTGGTGCTAAATAAAAAAACAGCCACTCTTCTGCTCTGCGGAATAATTTCAGATACTCTTAAATTTGCTTCTCCTACCACTACCAAAGAGGATCGGCAAATTGCTAAAGAATTGGCCAACATCGCTAAAATTGACACGGAAGAATTGGCCGGCAAAATGTTTGAAGCCAAATCCGATTTAAGCAAGCTTAGCCCTCAAGAAATAATCAATGCCGATTACAAAGAATACCGTTTGGACAAAAAGAAAATCGGAATCGGCGTTTTGGAAACGATCAATCCCGCCTCCGCTCTTAAAAAAGAGCGCAAGATTCGCAGAGCTTTAAGTGAATCAAAAAAACAGAACAACCTTGATTTTATTTTTTTTGGAATAGTTGATATTCTGAAAAAAAATACCAGCTTCCTCTTAATGGGAGAAGAGGAAGAAAAACTGGCCGTTAAGGCCTTTGGAAAAGGAAAGATTATAAACGGGACAATTAATCTCCCTGGGATAACTTCCCGCAAGAAACAAATCGTCCCCGCTTTTACAAAAGCTCTCAAATAATTTTTAAAAAGTTTTATGAAAAAAATCAGCATTAAAAAACTTCCTCATTCAAAAGTAACTTTTGAAATCGCCGTATCTCCAAAAGAATTGGAACCTTTTCTCAAAAAGGCGGCGGAAGAATATTCTCAAAAAAATCCCCTACCCGGCTTTAGGCCCGGAAAAGCTTCTTTACAAGCAGTAGAAAAAAAGATTGGGGAAAAAGCTTTGGCAGAAAAAGCGCAAGAACTGGCAGTTAAGAAAAAATATCTGCAAACCATAAAGGATAGTAAACTCCAAACGATAGAACTGCCTAAAATTACTCCTCAAAAAAAAGCGAAAGGAGCAGGTTTGAAATTTAAAGTGACGGTAGCCGTTTTCCCCGAAATAGAACTCTGCGATATCAGAAAATTAAAAATTAAAAAACCGGAACTGGAAAAAATTAAGATTAATCCGGTAGAAATTGATTTGGCCATAGACCAATTACGCAAAATGAAAGCAAAATTAATCACCGTCAAAAGAAGCGCTCAAAAAGGAGACCGGGTGGAAGTAAATTTTAAATTGTTAATGGGAGGCGTTCCTTTAGAAGGAGGCACCAGTCTAAACCATCCAATTATTATTGGGGACAATAAATTTATTCCCGGTTTTGAGGAAAAACTGATCGGCATGCAAGCCAATGATAACAAAAAATTTAAATTGAACTTTCCTCAAGATTACTATGACGAAAAACTTCGAGGCAAAGAAGGAGAATTTGAGGTAAAAATGAAACTCGTCCAAAAACAAGAGCTGCCTAAAGTGGATAACGATTTTGCCAAAGACAACGGTAATTTTTCCAGCGCCGCCGAATTCAAAAAAAGTGTTCGGGAAAAAATTAAAAATGAGAAAAAAAGTCGTTTGCTCAATGCAGCTTTAAATGAATTGTTTGAAGCTATTATTAAAAAATCCACGGTGGATATTCCGGAGCTTTTGATTGCCGAAGAAAAGAAAAAAATGCTGGCTGAATTGGAACAAAATGTTGCCAAAATGGGCTTGGATATGAAAACCTATTTGCGACAAATCAAGCAAACAGAAGAAAAAATTCTGGAAAGCTGGGACGAGGACGCCAAAAAAAGAATCAAAATAAGCTTAGCTCTAAAAAAAATTGTCACCGATGAAAAAATAAAAATCAGCGAGCAAGAAATAAACCAGGGAGTAAAAAAGATAATGGCAGATTTAGAGCAAGAAGCACCGGCAAAAGCTAAAGAACTTGACCCTCAAGATTTAAAGCGATACGTTGAAGTGCTATTGATTAATGAAAAAGCCGTTGAGTGGCTTAAAAAGGAAATTCTAAAAATTTAGCATAAAAAAATGTTAATACCTACAGTTATTGAAAAGACACCTATGGGAGAAAGAGTTTACGATATTTATTCCAGACTTCTGAAGGAAAGAATTGTCTTTATAGGAGGAGTAATCAATGATGAAATCGCCAATATCGTAATCGCCCAGTTTTTATTTCTGGAGAGCCAAAGTAAAGAAGAAGACATTAAATTTTATATCAATTCTCCCGGCGGCAATGTTACTTCCGGCTTAGCGATTTACGACACAATGCGTTATGTAAAATGCGATGTCTCTACGATTTGTGTAGGGATGGCGGCTAGCATGGGAGCAGTTCTTCTCTCGTCCGGAGCTAAAAAAAAGCGTTTTGCCCTCCCCAATTCTGAAATTATGCTTCACCAAGTAGCAGGAGGCGCTGAGGGACAAGCTTCCGATATTGAAATCTCAGCGAAGCATATTTTAGAAACCAAAGAAAAGGTTAATAAAATTCTCGCTAATAACACTCGGCAGAAAATAGCACGCATTGAAAAAGATACCGATCGAGATTTTCACATGGATGCGCAAGAAGCCAAAAAATACGGCCTTATTGATAAAATTATCAGCTAATCGCCTGAAAGAATAAAAAGTTTTTCCCTTTTAGATTATATTGTCACCCCTGTTTCTTCCTTTTACTGTTATTCCTATCTGCCTACCGTCATACAGACTGGATAAACTCCGGCGAGGATCTC
>JAGYOS010000103.1 GCA_018399475.1 bacterium | reverse complement strand
CTTAATCGGCAAAGCGGAATTTACGGAATTTGCGGGAAGCAAAGCATGCTGGAAGTTTTGGAAATTTTAGAGAAAGGAGAAGATGAAAATGCTCGCTTGGCTTTTGAAATGTATGTTTATCGGATTCAAAAATATATCGGGGCTTATTATGCCATTTTAGGAGGTTGCGACGCTTTGGTCTTTACGGGCACTATCGGTTCTGGAAATCCTCAAACGAGAGAAGCAATAATTAAGGATTTAGCTTTTGTTGATCAGGGGAAAACTGCGGTTTTGGTTATTCCAACCGATGAAGAAATTATAATTGCTCGTGAGGCTTGTACGGCGGCGGGTGAAAATAAATAAATTCTTTCATTTTTAACCACTTTTTCCGGTCTGTTTAAAACAGGCTTGATTTCTTTTTAATTTAAATTTTTTATGAAAAGATGGATTCTAAAATCTCGGCCGGGAAATAAATACAGAAAAAAATTTTCCGATTATTCCAAATTTATTCAAACGATTCTTTTCCAACGAGGGATTAAGACAAAAAAGGAAGCGGAAGATTTTTTTAGTTTGGATTATCAAAAAGGCTTGCATGACCCGAGCCTGATTTCAGGGATGGAACGAGGAGCTAAAAGAATCCTGAAGGCCATTAAAAATAAAGAAAAGTTTGCCGTTTACGGAGATTATGATGCTGACGGAGTAACGGCAACTTCTATTTTAAACCAATTTTTTAAAGAGCTGGGGATAAAACCGGTTATTTATATTCCGGAAAGGACTAAAGAGGGCTACGGTTTGAACAAAGAAGCGGTAGCTTATTTAAAAAGCAAAGAAGTTGATCTGGTTATTACTGTAGATACCGGAGTGAGAGATGCTAAAGAAGCTGAGCTTCTTCAAAAAGAAGGAATAGAATTGATAATTACCGACCACCATGCCTTACCCAAGAAACTTCCTCGGGCAGTTGCGGTAATTAATCCTCATCAAGACGAAGGTCGTTATCCTTTTACTGAATTAGCCGGAGTAGGGGTGGCTTTTAAACTGGTTCAGTTTTTAATTAGGGAAATGGGAGAAAATAAATTTTCGGTAGGTTTTGAAAAATGGCTTTTAGATTTAGTAGCCATAGGCACTGTTGCCGATCTTGTCCCTCTCCAAGGGGAGAATAGAACTCTAGTTAAATATGGGCTTATTGTTTTAAGCAAAACTAGAAGGCCGGGGCTGAAATTTTTGATGAAAAATGCCAAACTTACTACGGATGGCAAAAAACCTGTTAGATCAGAAGAAATAGCTTTTCAAATTGCTCCCAGAATAAATGCTGCTGGCAGGATGGATCATGCAAATAACGCTCATGTTCTTTTGAATGAGGAAAATGTTATTCCCGCCGAGAGGTTGGCGAAACAATTAGAAATTCAAAACGGGGATCGCCGAAATTTGACCGCTAAAATTTTAAAAACGGCGGAAGCGATGGATTTTTCCGAAAAGAAAATTATTATCGTGGGAGAGAATGATTGGCCGTTGGGTATAGTTGGTTTGGTGGCCGGCAGGCTTTGCGATAAGTTTAACCGCCCCGCTTTGGTTTATGGAAAAGATGGCAACCGGATTCGGGGTTCCGCCAGAAGCATAGAAAATTTTAATATTATTAAAGCCTTGGAAAAGGTGGAAGATCTTTTAGTTGAGTTCGGCGGTCACAAGCAAGCAGCCGGTTTTACAGTTAACCGGGAAGATCTAGCGGAATTTAAAAGTAGATTGGAGAAAATTGCCAATCAAGAAATCACAGCAAAAGATATGGAAACCAAACTTAAAATTGATTACGAATTAGGCTTTAATGAAGTGGGGGAATCTTTGGAAGAGGATTTAAAAGCTTTAGAGCCTTACGGAGTTGACAATCCGGAACCGGTTTTTTTAATTAAGAACGCCCAAATTTGCCAAGCAAGATTTGTCGGTCAAAAGAGCAAGCATTTAAAATTATTGGTCTGCCGTAGGAAATCTGAAGCGGGTTCTTTGAAATATTTTGATTGCATCGGTTTTAACTTTGAAAATTTTAACGGGCAAGTGAAAGCCGGTGATCTTGTTGATATCGTTTTTAACCTAAGTGTTAACCATTTTAACGGCAGAGATTCTTTGGAATTTAAAATGGTAGATTTAAAAGTAAATAAGTATTAAAATAGTTTTATTATTTTACCGGCCACTTTTATTTTTAATTGTTGATCATGGAAAATGAAATTATAATTCATTCCGACGGAGGTTCCAGAGGGAATCCAGGACCGGCAGCCATTGGAGCGGTTTTGGAAATTAACGGAAATATTTTTAAATTATCGGAAAAAATAGGGGAGGCTACCAATAATACGGCCGAGTATAAGGCGATTGTTGAAGGGCTTAAAAAAGCAAAGAAGCTTTTGGGAAAAACTAGGACGAAAAATTCAAAGGTAAAATGTTTTTTAGACAGTGAGCTGATTGTAAAACAATTAAATAGGGAATATAAAATTAAAGAAGTAACTCTCCATAAATTTTTTATAGAACTTTGGAATCTAACTCTTGATTTTAAAGAAGTTACTTTTACACATGTTAAGAGAGAAATGAACAAAGAAGCTGATCGGTTGGTAAACCAAGCCTTAGACGGAGCTTAATTTTTTATTGTAATTTATAATTTTTAATTGATCTATTATGCAAGCTGTAATTTTAGCTGCCGGAAAAGGGACTCGTATTAGACCTTTGTCCAATGAAAATCCCAAACCGCTCTTAGAAATTATCCCGGGTGTTTCCATCATGGACAAAACCATAGAAGCCTTGCCGAAGGAAATAGACGAACTTGTTTTTGTAGTTAATTACCACCAAGAAAAAATTAGAGCAAAATACGGTGACAAGATAGGAGAGAGAAAAATAAATTATGTGGTTCATGAAAAACTGGACGGAACGGCTAAAGCTTTATGGCAATGTGCTCCCATTTTAAAAGATGATTTTCTTGTCCTTTGCGGGGATGATATTTACAGCCAGAAAGACCTTGAAAAAATTATCAGGCATCCTTTGGCTTTATTGGCGGCGGAGAAAAGCGGTGTTCCCAGCGGAGGGCAGGTAATGGTAGATGAACAGCAAAAGTTAACCAAAATAGTAGACTATCCTGAAGTAAAACTTAATAAATATTTATTTAATACCGGAGCTTATAAGCTCACTCGTTTATTTTTTGAGTTTAAGCCGGTTTTGATAAATAAAAAGAGTAGGGAATTCGGTCTTCCTCAAACTCTGGCTAAAATTGCCGAGAGCCATGAAGTAATTGTGGAAAAGACAGAGGGCATTTATCTTCAAGTGAATACCTTAGAAGACTTGGAACGAGCGAAAGAAGCTTTCAAAAATGAAAGTTAATTTTTACCGGTCAGACCGGCAAACCTTTTCTAAAAATAAAAAAAGCTTTTTTTAAAAAAGCTTTTGGAGGTGGTGAGAGAAAGGGGTTAAACGTTGTGAAGATTTTATCTTCTGCCCTTTCTCTCACCACAAGAGATGAAAAAATTTATTTAAATACCATTATACACATAATACACATTCAGCATTTTTTGTCAAGTGAATGTACTAGAAAAGTGCCTTTTAGACATTTTTAGTAGAAGAAATTTTCCATACATATTCCATCTTGCGTAATGTATCAGAAGTTAGAAATGGAGAAAGTTTTTTATTAAAGGGTTTAAAAAATGGAAATTCTTAATTTGAAAAAGGAAAAGAATCCTGCTGTTGCCGCAAAGGTTGCTGCCGCTTATTTAAAAGACGGCAAAGTTATTGTTTATCCCACCGATACTGTCTACGGTTTCGGTTGCGACGCTAAAAACGAACAAGCTCTGGAAACAATTAGGAGATTAAAGATGCGTCAGGGGGATAAGCCTTTCTCAGTGATAGCTCGAAACTTAGCAATGGTTAAAAAATATGCTATTTTTGGTAAGCGGGAAGAAATTTTTTTGAGTCGGCTTTTACCGGGTAAATTTACGGTAATTTTAAAAAGCAAAAATAAACTTCCGGAGCAGCTGGCAGGTAGAAATAAAACTTTGGGGATCCGTATTCCGGACTATCCTTTAACCAAAGAAATCTCCAAAAATTTTCAAGATCTTTATATTACAACCAGTGTTAACTTTTCTGAAGAAGAACCGGAGATTGAGGGAGAAGAAATTATCAGAAAGTTCCGTCGGCGTTTTCCTCATCCCGATTTGATAATTAATGCCGGGAGTCTTAGCCAAGAGGGGAAAAGACCTTTAGCCTCAACGGTTATTGATTTAACTGAACAAAAACCTAAAATATTGCGGCTGGGAGTGATGAATCCTCAAAAACTACTGGAGCTTTTTCAGGCTTGGGGAGAAAATGCCAAAAAATAAAAATTATTTTTCAAAAATATGTTTTCTGTTTTCAGCCTTTTTCGGAGGCTTAAAATTTTTCCCAACTTATCCAAAGAATTGTCAGAACAATATCTTTCCGTTTTGATTCGTAATTTTGGAGTGGGGTTGATTCGTCTTTTTGAACCGGTTTATATTTACAAAGTATTCGGAGAGCAAATTAAATGGGTGGCTCTTTACTATATGGTTGTTTATGCGGCTCGTTTCTTTTTTATACCTTTGGCCGGGAAAATAGTGGCCAGATTCGGTTTTGAAAAATCCATGTCTGTTTCTTTGCCTCTGCAAATTATTTATTTGTACTTGTTAACTCTTATAACTACACATCATTATTTGGTTTTTGTAGTTCCTTTTTTAATGGCCACTTCCCTTTCAATCTATTGGGTGGCTTACCACACCAATTTTGCTCATTATGGCGACGATGAAGTGAGAGGAGGCCAATACTCCGGCTTGAATTTAATCAATGATATTTTTGCCATTTTATCTCCGATTATCGGAGGTTTAATTTTACATTTCTTTGGATTTCAAGTTCTTTTTATTGTTGCCAGTGTGGCCATTATGCTTTCTTGCGTTCCTATGCTTTCCACAAAGGAAAAATTTGCTCCTTCAAAATTTTCTTACTTTAGAGCTTTCAAAAGATTAATGACTTCCTATAAAACTTATAAGCATAATTACTTCTTGGCTTATCTCGGCTATGGGGTAGATGTTATTTCCAAAACTTTTTGGCTGATTTTTATGGCAATTATGCTTAAAGATAATTTTTCTTTAATGGGAGTTCTAAACGGAGCGATAGCTTTATTGATCGCCGCTTATTCCGTTTATATCGGACATGCATATGACAAATGCAGTTTTGACAGAAACAAATCTTCTTATTTTTCCGCTTTGATTATTTACGCAGTTTCTTGGCCTCTGAGAATTTTTGCAATTGGTTGGTGGCAGATTCTTTTGATAAAAGTTGTAACCGGTTTAAGCGGACGGGGTTTGGATATGGGAATAGTCCCGGCCATGTACCGCCGAGCCGGTATTTATGGAAATTTGAAATACGTAGTCTTTTTTTCCCAATCAATGAATTTGGGAAGAATTAGCTTGTTAGCTCTGCTCTTTTGTTGGGATATTTCTTTCGGCGCGAGTTGGCAAATTATTTTTCTATTGGGTGGTATTTGGTCGCTTTTGATGGGGACAATTTGGAGAAAGAAAAGCCAAGAGATTGCTTAGCAAGTTTATAAAAATATTTAATGATTAGAGATATAATTTTAAAATTTACGATTAGTCAGCAGGATTCTTTTTTATTTAGAAGAAACTAAATTTAAATTCGGTTTCTTATTTTGGAAAAAATAATTTTAAAATTTGACAGTCGGAACCTCTTTGTCTATATTAAGTAAGCCGCTATGAAAGGAAACATCCAAGCGGTATTTAAAGTAATGCCCTTTAACAATTTAGAGTAAAGATAATTGTACAATTCTAATTTTGTACGGTTACCCAACTATTTTTTTTAGAGAGTTTGATCCTGGCTCAGGACGAACGCTGGCAACGTGGATAAGGCATGCAAGTCGAATGCGCTTCGGGCGCATGGCAAACGGGTTAGTAACGCGTGAGAATCTACCCTAAAGTTTGGGATAACTCGGAGAAATCCGAAATAATACCAAATATGTCCGCCCAAATTTTTTGATTTTATTATGTTTTGACAATTGATAGAATCAAAAAACTTGGGCGGGTAAAGCCTTCGGGCGCTTTAGGAGGAGCTCGCGTACTATCAGCTTGTTGGTAAGGTAATGGCTTACCAAGGCTATGACGGTTAGGGAGCGTGAGAGCGCGATTCCCAACATTGGCACTGAAATACTGGCCAAACACCTACGGGTGGCTGCAGTCGAGAATCTTCCACAATGGGGGAAACCCTGATGGAGCGACGTTGCGTGCGGGATGAAGGCCTTCGGGTTGTAAACCGCTTTTGTAGGAGATGAATACGCCCAATTTTTTTGATTTTATTTTTTATTATGTTTTTTATAATTAATAGAATCAAAAAACTTGGGCGTATGACAGTATCCTTTCGAATAAGAGGTTGCTAACTCTGTGCCAGCAGCAGCGGTGATACAGAGACCTCGAGCGTTGTCCGGATTTATTGGGCGTAAAGGGTCCGTAGGGGGCTTGAAGGGTTTCAAGTAAAATCTTAAGGCTCAACCTTGAGTTAGCTTGAAAAACTAACAAGCTGGAGCATACCAGAGGTGTTTAGAACTCATGGTGTAGGAGTGAAATCCGTTGAGATCATGGGGAATACCAAAGGCGAAGGCATAACACTAGGGTATTGCTGACCCTGAGGGACGAAAGCGTGGGGAGCAAAATGGATTAGATACCCATGTAGTCCACGCTGTAAACGATGAGTGCTAGATATTTGGGGCTTCGACCCCCTGAGTGTCGCAGCTAACGCATTAAGCACTCCGCCTGGGAAGTACGGCCGCAAGGCTAAAACTCAAAGGAATAGACGGGG
>JAGYOS010000102.1 GCA_018399475.1 bacterium | reverse complement strand
AACATATGAGCGGGTAAGTGAGTTAAGAGAAGTCTCACTTAATAGCTTTAAAAATCAGATTTTAAAAAACAACGAACGGATATTTGGAATAAATCTTTAAACGGAGAACACTTTTGAAATAAGCCTTAACAGTGTTATTATTCTACTTAAATAAAATTATGGAATACAACTTTAGAGAAATAGAAAAAAAATGGGAAAAGGAATGGTATGAGAAAGGAATATACGAGCCGGATTTGGACAATCCAAATGAACCTTTCTATAACTTGATGATGTTCCCTTATCCTTCAGCAGAAGGGCTTCATGTCGGGAATATGTATGCTTTTGTTGGTTCTGATATTTATGGACGATTTAAAAGGATGCAAGGTAAAGATGTTTTTGAACCGATGGGATTGGACGGTTTCGGAATTCATTCCGAAAACTATGCTTTGAAGGTTGATGCTCACCCTATGGAGCTTTCCAAAAAATCAGAAGAGCATTTTTATGAACAGCTTAAGATGATAGGAAACGGTTTTGCCTGGAAGGAAAGACTGGAGACATACAAACCTGAATATTATAAATGGACCCAGTGGGTGTTCAAAGAAATGTTTAATCACGGATTGGCATACAGAAAAAAATCGCCGGTTAATTGGTGTCCGAGTTGTAAAACTGTTCTTGCTGACGAGCAAGTTATTTCAGGAAAATGTGAAAGGTGCAATGGACAAGTTGAAAGAAGAGAGTTTTCCCAATGGTTTTTTAGAATAACGGAATACGCCGACCGTCTTTTGGATGATCTGCAGAAAATTGACTGGTCAAAAATAATTAAAACAGCCCAAAGAAATTGGATAGGCCGAAGTTATGGAAGTATGATTGATTTTGGTATTAAGAATTTTGATTCAAAAATTAAGGTTTTCACCACCCGGCCGGACACCCTCTTTGGAGCAACTTACGTGGTTCTTTCTCCTGAGCACAAATTAGTGGAAAAATTAAAGACCAAAGCGGAGAACACAGAAGAGGTTGAAAGATACGCAGAGAAGGCAAAAAACAAGACGGAACAGGAAAGAATTGCGGAAGAAAAAGGAAAGACCGGGGTGGAAATAAAGGGAGTTAAAGCCATAAACCCGATTAACAACGAAGAAATTCCAATATATATTGCTGATTATGTTCTTGCTTCTTATGGAACAGGAGCAATAATGGCGGTACCGGCTCATGATGAGAGAGATTATGATTTTGCTAAAAAATACAATATTCCGATAATTGAAGTGATCAAACCTTCTTTCCCTGATAAAACTAAAAAAGGCGAGTTGTATGAGGGAGAAGGAGTACTTCTAAACTCCGGAGAATATAACGGAATAAGCTCAGAGGAAGCCAGAGAAAAAATAACGGACAAGGTAGAAGGGGAAACGCACACAAATTACCATCTTCGAGACTGGCTTATTTCCCGCCAAAGATATTGGGGGACACCTATACCATTAATTTTCTGCGCTAAGTGCGCAGAAAGAATTAAGAATAATGAATCAGGAATTAGGGAAAAATTAAACCAAGGGGAGAAGGAAAATCCCGGATGGTTTGCGGCGCCGGATAATGACTTGCCCATTGAACTTCCCAACATAGAAGAATTTCGTCCTACGGGAACAGAAAAATCACCGCTTGCCACGGTAGAATCTTTTTACAAAACAAAATGTCCAAAGTGCAAAGGAGAGGCGATTAGAGAAACTGATGTCTCGGATACTTTTCTTGATTCTGCTTGGTATTATTTCAGGTACGTTGATGTAAACAACAAAGAAGAAGTTTTTAGCGACAAACGGATAAAAACATGGCTTCCCGTTGATATGTATATAGGGGGAGCTGAACATGCAGTACTTCATCTTCTGTACACCAGATTTGTAACAAAAGCATTTCATGACTGGGGGATTATCAATTTTGATGAACCATTTACCCGTTTTCGGGCTCATGGTCTTTTAATCAAGGAGGGGGCAAAAATGAGCAAGTCAAAAGGGAATGTGGTAAATCCGGACGAGTATATTTCAAAATATGGAGCAGATTCTTTAAGGATGTATTTAATGTTTTTGGCTCCCTTTGAAGAAGGAGGGGATTTTAGAGACTCGGGAATGAAAGGAATTACTCGTTTCTTAAATCGGGTTTGGAGAATGTTAAATGAAGCCAATATTGGAAAAGACGACGAAGAAATAATAAAAACACTTCATCAAACAATAAAAAAGGCTACCGAAGACGTAGAAGAGCTAAAATACAATACCGCAATAAGCTCTATTATGATTCTTCTTAATAAAATGGAAGGAGAAACTTTTTCCCGGAAAACGGCTGAAGCTTTTTTAAAGCTTCTTGCTCCTTTTGCTCCTCATGTTACTGAAGAGTTGTGGTGTCGACTTGGGAATGAAAATTCAATTCATAAAGCTGAATGGCCAAAGTTTGATCCGGAAAAAATAAAAGAGGAAATGTTTGATTTGATAATTCAGATAAATGGAAAATTGAAAAATACAATAAAAATAGAAAAAGGCATTACAAAGGAAGAGGCTGAAAAACGAGCTTTAGAATCAGAAAAAGTTAAAAACTATATTGACAAAGAAAAAGTTAAAAAGGTAATATTTGTAGAAAATAAATTAATTAATTTTGTAATATAATGCGCAAATATTTAGGGTTAATGTTTATCTTTTTTCTATCAGCGGCAATATATGTGATTATTGGTCTCTTTGAGGCTGATAAAATTGCCTTAGGCATACTTAATTAAATTCTTTCAGCTAAAACGATATCGGTTTCAAATTCCTCTTTTTCTCTTAAAACTTTTACAGTTACTTCATCACCAACTTCTGATTCAGAAAGATAATCCTGGAGATTTTTCTCAAAAGTTATTTTGTTTCCATTCCATTCAAGAATAATGTCTTTCTCTTGAAGTCCGGCTTTACCGGCCGGGCTATTTTTAACTACAGCTTCCCCAAAAGAATCTTCTTTTACAACAAGGGCGCCGTAATCAACGGGGAGGTCAAGCTTTTGACTTATTTGATTATCAACCGAAAGGTAACGAACTCCTAAAAGAGGTCTTCTTATCCGGCCGTATTTTTTTAATTCATCCAAATCCCTTTCAACTATCTCTATAGGCAAAGCAAA
>JAGYOS010000101.1 GCA_018399475.1 bacterium | reverse complement strand
ATTCAATAAAGAAGATTTGCCTACATTCGGCTGGCCAATAAAAAGTATTTTAAGTGTTTTCATAAAACTACTAGTTTAATTCCTTGAGATATTTTTTTTCCCAAAGCAAATTTTTTATTTTCTATCTCAACAATTATTCCATTGGGTAATTTATTCAATATCTTTATCCTGCTCCCCGGGCAGATACCCATACTGATTATTCTTTCAAAAAGTTTTGTTTCGGAAACAATATCGGTAATCAAGCCCTGTTCTTCTTTAAAGTCGGCCAAAGCAATTCCTTCTTTTTTGAGAGAGGCTAATTCTTTAAAATTATCAATAACTTCTTGAGAGACATAATGTTCAAGAAAACCGGCAGCCTTAAAAGCTTCTTGCTTACTCCTGCTCTTTCTAAAATAATTTTCAATAACCAGGTGTTTTTTGGCGATCTCTTCAGCCTTTTTCAGCCCTGCTGCAGTTAAATAGATTAATTTACCTTCGGTTTTAATTGAACCTTCTTCTTCTAATTCCTCAAGCGCTTGGAATTTAAGCAAGCGGGAAACTTTAATTTCCGGATTTATAGCAACCGGCAATACCTTTTTTCCCTTTTTCCCCAGGGCTTCTAAAATATCTTCTTTGATAATTTGAAGAGTATCAATCTCCTTTCCAATACCCATCCATTTATTTTTTATTTATCTTTTTTTGGAGAGTTCCATCCGGTAGCATATAAACGGAATGAGGTTCTCCGTTTTCTTCCATTTGGTACCTTTTGCAATTTTTCCAATTATCCCGCGTATCACAATATTCTTTCCTCCATTGAGAGCTGATTTTGCCCTCCTCTTCAAATTTTCTTAAAGGGCAAAATTTGTGCCAAGGACAAGCCATTTTAATTAAATATTAATTATTTTTCCCGCTCCTCCGGTAATATACTGCCGAGGATAGAGTTGCTTAATTTCTTTTTTATGTTGAATGCAGTGGGTGGGACAAATAAGTTCCAAGCCTTTAAACAAGTTAAATTCGGAAAAGCCATGTAGCCCGCCGATAATACCGTAGATTTTCCCAAATTTGCCGGCAGCACCCAAAATATTGCCCATGTAAAAAATTTCCCCATTAGCGCCCGTATCAAAAAGTATTTTGAGAATATTTTTTCCTTCAATAAGTGCTGAGAATCCCCAATCGCTTTGCAATCTTTTTTAAAAGCAAGATTATCATAGATAATACTAGCTTTCATTTTTTGGAAAAATGTTAAAAATAATTCTTGGAAACTTCAACTTTCATTCTTATTTTATACGTTCTCCAAAAAAATTAAAGAGATAAGTAATTAATTACGTAATTCAATTTTTTCTGCAGATTAAATTTCCGGTATTAGGTTAGGATAACTGGATGAAAAAGTTTAGAGCTAAAATTCAATTCCCTTCCTAGCTTTGCCTCCTTTACTGAAAGGATGCTTTTTCTCCCGCATTTCGGTAATCAAATCGGCGATTCTGATAATCGCCGGCGGACAATCCCTTCCTGTTAAGACAATATCCAGTTTGTCTTTATAAGTTTCCAAAAAATTAATTATTTCTTTTTCCGCCACCAACTTGAATTTCAAACAAGTCATAATTTCGTCCAGAATTAAAAGCTGCTTTTCTCCGGCAGCCGCTGTTTCTTCCGCTAGATTAAAACCTTGCCGGAAAAGATTTGAGTCCTCTTTGCCAAGAGCCTTAACTCCTTGTTTCTTTAATTGCGGATTTTTTTCCAATTCGGCTTGAGGAATATAAAATCCTTCTCTACCGAAGGATTTTATCTCAAAATTCTTGATTTTCTCAATTACTTTATTTTCCGAGCTGGCAACTTTAAAAAATTGGATCATTAAAACTTTACCTCCTGCTCCTACGGCTCTAACTCCCATTCCGATTGCGGAGGTTGTTTTGCCTTTTCCATTGCCGGTTAAAACAAAAATCATGGCTAAAAATTACAATCGGGACATTCTCCTACTCCTACGGCGCTATCGCCGGATTCTGCGGGTTTTTCTTCCCCGGCTGTTTTTAATACTTCTTCCTCCCGCGACCCCGAACGATAAACGGTGAAAGCTTTGCATTTTAATCTCCAAGCCAAATCAATCGCTTTGATAACATCAAATCTAGTGGAATTATTGGGAAGATTGATCGTTTTAGAGATACTATTGTCCACATTCTTTTGAAAAGCGACATCCATTTTAATATGGTCCTCCGGAGCAATATCCAGAGCTCCCACAAAAATCTTTTTAATTTTATTGGGAATTTCTTTTACGTCCTGAATGGAACCGGCTCTGCGAATTTTCTCAACTATTTCCGGAGAGTAAAGTCCTGCTTCTTTCAATTTTTCCCGAAGGTGAGGATTGATGTAATAGAAATCTTGGTTGCCCAATACCCTTTGTTTAACAAAAGCAAGTGCAAAATAAGGTTCAATACCGGAAGAAACCTCAGGAATCATGGAAATAGTTCCGGTAGGAGCAATACAGGTACAAGCCGCATTCCTCATTTTAATTCCTTTTTTCTTCCAAGAACTTAAAGCATAATTTTCAAAGACGCCTTTTTCCTTGGCCAACTTTTGAGAAGTTGCATGGCTCACTTTATTGATAAATTTCATTACTTTTTCTCCTGTTTCAAAGCCTTCTTTTGAGTTATAAGGAATTTCCAGCTGGAAAAGAAGATCGGCAAATCCCATGATTCCCAGACCAATTCTTCTGTTTTTCCTAAAAACATTATTAACCCTATCTACCGGAAATTTGGTTACATCTACCACGTTATCCAGCATTCTGGTTCCTAAAGCGACTACTTCTTCCAAGCGTTGCCAATTTATTTTTCCATCTTTGGCAAACTTTGCCAGATTAACGGAACCGAGATTGCAAACATCTCCGTCATGCAAAAACTGTTCACCGCAAGGATTAGACGCTTCAATGTCTCCCAAACCGGGAAGAGGATTAGTGCGGTTGATTTCATCAATAAAAATTATGCCCGGTTCTCCATTGGACCAGCTGGTACTGGCAATTTCAGCCATAATTTCAGAAGGAGTCATTTTAACATCTTGAATCTGAGTAACCTTGCCGTATTTATCTCTGATTATTTTGCGAGGTAAAGTTTCCTTTCCTCCAAATTTACATTTCCAAGGTGCTGAAGAATTCTTTTTTACCTTCTCCATAAACTCGTCTGTAAGAGCCACCGAAATGTTAAAGTTGGTAATCTCTCCTTCTTTCTCTTTAGCATGAATGAAATCCAAAATATCAGGATGGTCTACTCTCATAACTCCCATATTGGCTCCATGCCGGCCCTGCTGTTTAATTACTCCGAAAGCCTCATCATAAACTCGGAGAAAAGATACCGGACCGGAAGCTCTGCCTTGAGTTCTTTCAGCAAAATCACCGGCCGGTCTCAAAGAGTGAAAAGGAAAGCCGATGCCTGATCCTATCTGCTGCAAGAGAGCAGCATCATGCAAGGTAGTAAAAATTCCGCTTAAACTGTCTTCTATGTTTAAAACAATACAATTGGAAGCAACAGAAGTGGAAGTGCCGGCGTTAGTAAGCGTCCTCCCTGCCGGTAAAAACTCAAGGTTAAACATTGCCTCGAAAAAATCTTGGCGGTATTTTTTTATCTTGGAGGCCGATGCGCCGTATTTTTTTTCTACATTGGAAAGCACCAAGGCAACTCTGCCAAACATTTCTTCAGGAGTTTCAGTTACTTTCTGAGTATCCGGATCCCTTTTAAGATATCTGCCCACTAAAATTTTTAAGGAATTCAAACTTAGAGGCATTTCCGTAGTTTTACCGCCCAAGATATTTTGTTTTTCCTCTCTTATTTTCTCTTTTTGTTTGCGGTAGAGGATATAGGATTTAGCTGTTTTAGTGTAATCCTCTCGCATAAGAGTTATTTCCACTACGTCTTGAATTTCTTCTACAGCCAATAATTTTTCTCGCCGGCGGGCAATCGTGTCTAATTTTTTAATAACTTTGCGGGAAAGATTTTTAGCTTCTTCAGCCTCAAATTCACCGGTAGCTTTACCGGCTGCTAAAATGGCATCGGTAATTTTTTGTTGGTCAAAATCAACCGTTGTCCCGTCTCTTTTTGTGATTTTTTTGATTTTAGAATTCATGGATTTTTTGATTTTATTGTTTATAAAAAACCATATTGAAAATGGTCTTGTTTATAACTCCCCTCCTCATCTTTGAGTTAATGCAAGATCAACGTTAAATTAAATCAAAGTAAAATAATTTTATCAGCAATGGAAAATTAAGTAAAGAATCGCCGGCTCTTCCGGAAAAAGAAAGAGCCCTGTTTCCTCCTTTAAAT
>JAGYOS010000100.1 GCA_018399475.1 bacterium | reverse complement strand
TTGAAAGGATATCCAAACTTGGATATCCTTTTTTTATTTCATGAATTTTGCTCAATATTTTTAAATATATTTGATTGACCAGGTACTCTCAAAAGGTTAAAATAAAAGTAGTTAAAAATTCCAAAAAATAAAAAATAATAATTAGAATAAACTACCAATATGAGTTTTGAAAAACCACAATTTATGGGGTCCAGACTGGATAAAATGAGAGAAGAGAAAGAAGGGGGCCGAAAAAGTGCCAAAGAAATTCTAGCCGATCCGGAGATGGAAGACATTAAATTGGCCGTTATGGAAAGAAGTAATCAAGAGGAAATAGGCAAAAAATTATTGGAGAAAGGAGTGCCAACCGAAAATGAATTTGACGATTTGAACCGGATTGCCGGGGAAGTGGAAGCAGTTAACCAAGATGTGGAATGGATGAGGGAAGCTCTTGAAGACGGTTCTCTCTTTAATGAATTGGCTACTACCGATGCGGATTTTGCCAAATGGCAGTCTTTAATAGGCAGCGAGGGGTTGGGAGAGTTTTACAATCGGGACTATTTTATAAAATTACGCTTGGATGACAATCAAGGTTTTAAAAATTTGAAGAAGAAGATTGAAAAATACCAAGGAGTGGAAGAAAAAATTAGGCAAGCGGATGCAGGGCTGGAACAAAGAGTCAGTGAAACTGCAAGAGAGCTTAAAATACCTTTGAATGAATTAGGGACGATTTTTAATTTAGAAGACAGCGGGCAAAGAACTACTGCTTTGGATTCTTTGATCAAGAGAAGCCTCCCTTATTTCTATCAAGGCAAGCGGAGAGAAGAAGCTCAGAGAAGATTGCAGGCGATTTTAGTGGATGGGGATAATTTTGTAAGAAATCTTAAAGAGAAAAAGGGCGGCTTGGGTCAAAGTGAAAAGAGAAGCTTAAATACAATTGCCCAATCTTTTTTGGGAGATGATAAATGGAAAAAAGAGACCGAAAAAAAAGTGGGGGAAATTTTTACCGATAAGGGTCCGGAAGCGGAAGAAAAAATGATGAGTTTCTCGGAAGTTTCCCGTTTTGTCAGTAAGGAAGGGCGGCACAAGCTGCAGGAAGATTGGAAAAGATTTCAAGAAAAAAACGTTCCCGATAGCATTAGAGGTAAAAAGACAGAAACAACCGATTATTGGAACCAGCTTAGCGATGCCAAATTTTCCAGTAAGAAAGAGCAATTTTTCCAAAAGATCAGAGGCCAGAAAAGCGGCGGTTACTGGTGGGATTTAATGAAAATGATTTCCAGCGTTGATCTGACGAAAGAATTTCAAGTTTCTTAAATAAAAAAAGTTTATTAATTTAAAACAAAAATATGGATCAAAAAGAATTATTTCAAAAAATGCGGGAAATTATGGCTTCCGGCGACGAAAAAGAAACTAAAAATTTTTTAATTGAAAACTTTTCTCAATTGCCAAAAGATATTCAGAGAAAAACCGCCGCTTTTTTAATGGAAGACGGTTTAGAGAAAGTCTCTCAAAAAAAAGTTAGCGATCTTGAAAGAAAAATGATTAATTTTGAAGAGTTAAATGTTATCTTGAAAGAAGCTATGGTTAAAGATTCTCTAGATTCTTTAGCGACAAGGAAAGAATAAAGTTTTCAACAAGAACCTTAATTAGCGAATTAAATAAAAAATGGATAATCCAAATTTGTCGCGTGAAGAAATGCCCGGAGAAAAAAATTTAATTAATAGCAGGGAGAATTGGTCAAGCGAAAGGAAAATAGAGAGAGAATTGCCGGCTTCGGAAAAATTGGAGAAGAATGAAAAGCCGGATTTAGGGCGAGAAAAAATCAGGGAGTTTCCGGATAGAACGGGTTTTGAAAAACCTTCGGCAGAACCTGAAAAAACCGGAGAATTTCCGGCGAGGGAGCCACTGCAAGGGGAAAGTTTTCCTTCGGCAAGTGAAAGAAGCGTTGAGATTAAAAATTTAGTTAAGCTGGGAATCAGAGGAGAGAAAGAGGAGAAAGAAGCTGTATCCAAAGCGAGAAAATTGTTTGAAGAAGATCCTCATGCTTTAGATTCTTTTCATGATCAGCTGCTAGCCGAAAAGAGAAAAGCGAACACTTAAACAAAAAGATAAAATTTTTTATTTTAGAATGGCAGGGCACTCTTTAATTTTTGTTGTTGTTGGGGTAGGGGCGGCTTTCCTTTTTTTAGCCGTTTGGTTTTTTGTTTTGTCTAAAATAAGAAAAAGCGGGTCTCTGGATAGAGCAACCAACTTGACTCTTTTGCTGGTTTCGGTTTCTCGAGAAGAAAATCCGGAAAGCAAAGAAGGGAAAAAAGATGATAAGGAAATTATCGGAGTCATGGAACAATTTTTGGTAAGTTTTTCCAGGCTTAAAGATTCTTTTTTTAGAGAGATCGCTTGCGGTCCTCCCCATATCGTTTTGGAAATAGCCAGTCCTTTTGACAGCGAATCAATTTCTTTTTATTTGGCTGTTTCTCAAAGATTCGCCGCCACTGCCGAAAAGCAGATTTATGGTTTTTTCCCGGGAGCAATGGTTAAAAATATAACTGAAGATTTTAATATTTTTTCCCCTCAAGGAGCTTCCTCCGGCACCTATCTAACTCTTAAAAAGCCGGCCTTTCTGCCTGTCAGAACTTATAAAAATTTGGAATCCGATCCTCTAAATAATATTGCCAACGCTTTTTCCAAAATGAAAAAAATGAACGAGGGTGCTGCTTTGCAGTTGGTTATTCGGCCGATCAGTTCTAAATGGCGCAGAAAGGGAGTTTTGATTGCCAGGCGGATGAAACAGGGAGAATCTTTCAGCAAGGCCAAAAGTGGAGGGTTCCTGCGTTTTATGGAGGAGTTTATCAAGTTGGGCAAAAGCGATAAGTCACAGGATCTAAACCAATTCCAAACTCCCAGAGAAGAACTTAGGCAATTGACTCCGGGGGAAGAAGATTTACTCAAAGCGATTGAAGAAAAAACTTTTCGACCCGCTTTTGAAACAAATATAAGGCTAATGGCTTCCGCAGAAAGCCAAGAGAGAGCTGACGAAATTTTGAGCCATCTGGTGGAATCTTTTGAGCAGTTTCAGACAATGGAAATGAACAGTTTTACTAAAAAATCTCCTTTTTCTCTAAAGGAGATGATCTTTAATTTCTCTTTTAGAAATTTTAGCCCTCATTATAAATCTATTTTGAATACTGAAGAGCTGGCTAGTATTT
This sequence comes from bacterium, assembly GCA_018399475.1. Lineage (GTDB taxonomy): Bacteria > Patescibacteriota > Minisyncoccia > CAIUEV01 > JAHKAQ01 > M55B174. Next base: position 1,561 of record JAGYOS010000100.1, on the reverse strand, counting down.
TTCATTTTCCCATTGCTTCCACTCAAACTCCCAAGCTGGATGTCATCAAGGCTAAAACCGCCGCTTCTCCCCCCGATCTGCCTACAGAAGGCTTGCTTATCGGAAGAAATATCCATCGGGAGATGGAAACTCCTATCTACTTAGAAAGAGAAGATCGCCGGCGCCATCTTTATACTATTGGTCAAACCGGTACCGGTAAATCTGTTTTTTTGGAAGGATTGATTACCCAAGATATCAAGAACGGAGAAGGAGTTTGCGTAATAGATCCTCACGGGGAGCTGGTAGAGTCCATTTTAAAAAGAATCCCTCAAGAGAGGATTGAGGATGTAATTTTATTTGATCCCGCTGATATAGAAATGCCGATGGGTTTGAATCTTTTGGAATACGACAAGCCGGAGCAGAAAACTTTCGTTATTAACGAGATGATTAATATTTTTGATAAATTGTACGATTTAAGGCAAACCGGCGGTCCGATGTTTGAACAGTATATGCGCAATGCCATGCTGTTGGTTATGTCTCATCCGTCTTCAGGATCCACCCTGATGGAAATTTCCAAGGTGCTTTCCGACTCCGATTTTAGGAAATTCAAATTGGACCATTGCGACAACCAAGTGGTGGTTGATTTTTGGACTAAAGAGGCTGAAAAAGCCGGCGGAGAAGCGGCTCTGGTCAATATTGTTCCTTACATCACCAGCAAACTTACCACCTTCGTTACTAATGACATTATGCGCCCCATTATTGCTCAGCAACAGTCGGCTTTTAATTTTAGAGAGGCGATGGACTCCCAAAAAATTGTTTTGATAAATTTAAGCAAGGGGAAAATTGGCGATTTGAACGCCAATCTTTTGGGAATGGTTATTGTCGGCAAGATTTTAATGTCGGCTATGGGCCGAGTGGATATTCCGGAAGAAGAACGTAAAGATTTTTACCTTTATATAGATGAGTTCCAAAATGTGACAACCGAATCTATTGCTTCCATTTTGTCCGAAGCCAGAAAGTATCGCTTAAGTTTAACTATTGCTCACCAGTTTATTCAACAGCTTGAAGAGAAAATAAGGGATGCTGTTTTTGGCAATGTGGGCTCCCTGGTAACTTTTCGAATAGGTTCCAATGACGCGGAATTTATGGTAAAACAATTTGAGCCGGTTTTTTCCCAGCAGGATCTTATTAATGCGGACAATTTTAATGCTTTTGTTAAAATTATGGCCAGAGGTGAAGTAACTAAGCCTTTTTCTCTAAAAACTTATCCGTTAACGGAAAGCCCGGCCGATTTTTCTCAAACTGTTAAAGATTTCTCTCGAGTTCATTACGGGAAAGAAAGGCTAGTTGTTGAGGAGGAGTTAAGAGAGAGAATGAATTTTTTAGCTGGAAGCTCACCGGTGGCAGCTTCAGGAAGCTCTGTTGAATCTGACATGCCGGTTAAGTGATTATTATTTTTACTTCGTCTATTTTGATTTGCTATGCGTTTTATAATTTTAGCTCTGGCAACTTATCTTGCTATTATCTTACAGGTGGCGGTGGCTCCTTTTTTATTCCGAGGAAGTGGCGGTTTTAATTTCCC
>JAGYOS010000099.1 GCA_018399475.1 bacterium | reverse complement strand
GGATTCCCGCCTACGCGGGAATGACAGTACTTTTTAATAATTCAAAATTTATAACTCATAACTTCCAATTTCTTCTAGCATTGTTATAACATACTTTCCGGATAAAAATACAGGCTATTTGTTGAAAATGAACTGGTGGAGCACTTTTAATCTTTTATCTGTTAAGCTCCTATTTCTGTAAGTTTGACTTTCAATTTTTTGGATATCCGAATAACCTTATGCTAAAATAATAACAGAAGTTTTTAAATAGTTGAATTAAATTCGGCTTAAAAAGGAAAAGAAAGATTAATTAATGCAAGCCACAAGACTGATTTATAACTATACTTAATTCAGAAATAAGCTTAAATAATTTTTATTCAGACAAAAAAATGGCTTTAGTTAAAAAGAAGAAAAACATTGCCATTTTGGTTGGAGCAGGCAAGGGGAAGAGAATGGGAGGAAAAGATAAGCCCTTTTTACTGCTTGGAGGGAAAACGCTTTTAGCCCATTCCGTTGCCGCTTTTGAAAAATCCGGTTTTTGCGATGAGATTATCTTGGTTGTTAGAAAAAATAAGATTGGTCATTGTCAAAAAATAGTTGACGAATACGGATTTGGTAAAGTAAAAAAAATAATTGCCGGCGGGGCAACCAGACAACATTCTGTTTCTAGGGGATTAAACGAAATAAAAAATGCCAATCTGATTTTTGTTCATGACATCCCTCGACCTTTGGTCAGTGAGGATATAATTAAAAATTGCGCTGTAAAAGCTGAGAAATTCGGAGCCGCGATTCCGGTTGTTTTGGTTAAAGATACAGTTAAAGAAGGTAAAAGGAATATTAAAAAAACGGTGGATAGAGATAAATTAAGGCTTGCCCAAACTCCTCAAGTGTTTAATTATGAAATCTTAAAAAAAGCTTACGAAATTGCCGCTAAAGAAAAATTTGAAGGGACAGATGACGCTTCATTGGTTGAAAGATTGGGGCATAAAATCAAATTGGTTGCCGGATCGCCTCAAAATCTTAAAATTACGGTGCCTGAAGATTTAGTTATTGCCGAAAGTCTTTTTAAAAAAAACTGCCAAAACACAATTGAGATAAAAGCCTATGCTAAAATAAATCTTAGCTTCAAAATAACGGGTAAACTTCCGGATGGATATCATAGAATAAGTTCTGTATTTCAAGCAGTAGATCTTTATGACAGTTTGTCAATCTCAAAAAGTAAAAAATTTGAAATAACCGGTGCCATTGTTTGCTCAACGGATCTGAATTTGTTGAAAAAAGCTAAAAATGTTCTGGAAAAATATACCAACAGAAAACTTGCTTGCAAAATTCACCTGGTAAAGGCGATTCCCGTTAGCGCCGGTTTGGGAGGAGGTTCCAGTGATGCTGCCAGTTTAATGGCAGGATTAAATAAAATTTATAATCTTAGAATCTCGGCAAAAAAACTTGCTAAGCTTTCTTTGAAAGTTGGCAGTGATGTTCCTTTTTTTGTTATGAACTCCGGCAAGGCCTTGGTTAGAGGTAAGGGCGAAAAAATTAAACCTTTGAAAACGGATGTTTCTAAGATTTATGTTTTGGCGAGACCCCATAAGAGAGTGAATACTTCTCAAATGTATGCGGATTACGACCGAACGGGAAAAAGTTTCTTTAAATTAGCCCAAGAAATTTGTCCGGCAATTACTGAAGCTTGCAATTACTTTTCCGGATTAGCTGTCAGATGCGGAATGTCCGGTTCCGGTCCGACTGTTTTTGCGGAATTTAATTCTTACGAAAAGGCGGCTAAAGCCGTGGAAAAATTCGGGATTGAAGAATTTAATGGTGATTTGTTTATTTGCAAGCCTCTTGCAAAAATGGACAATGGAGAAAATTAATTTTGCGGCAAAATGCCGGTAAGCTTTTTTTCTTGAAAAATGGTGCTAAAATAAAAAGTAGAATCGGATATTAAAATAATTTGATTATTTAATTTGAAGAATGGCGATAAGACAAAATATTATCAATTTGAGAAATGCAAGAAAAGAGGAACAAGAGGAGAGCAAACAAGAGGAGAGCAAACAAGAAGACACCTCTGTTCGTTATGATCCTCAAAGGGAGATTGTTTTGGCTTGGAAAGCTAAAGAATATGAACAAACGGAGAAATCAAAAAAATGGTATTTAAAAGGAACAATTTTTATAGGAGCGATAGTCTTGGGAGCTTTTTTTCTCAAAAATTGGTTAATGGGAGTAACTTTTATCCTGATTGCCATTGTCGGTTATATTTTTACCAAGAAAGAACCCCGAGTAATTGAGCTGAAAATATTAAAAAGAGGGGTTGAAGCGGACGGAAGCTTTTATAGTTTTGGCGAATTGAAATCGTTTTGGATTTTTTACGGCCTGCCTCAGAATTCTTATGTAAGCCTTGTCAGAAAAAAAGCTTATTTTCCTCTTATCCAGCTTCCTATTGGTGAAAACGATCCGGTCCAAATCAGAAGGAAGCTTTTAAAATTTTTGCCGGAGAAAGAGCAAAAAGAAGAATTTTCAAATATGATAGAGAGGCTGATTAAATTTTAATTTTGTTCCCGTAGCTTAGCTGGATAGAGCGCAACCTTGCGGAGGTTGAGGTCGCAGGTTCAAATCCTGCCGGGAACGCTTTTTTTGGAAAATAGTAAAGCTTATTTTCAATTTTTACCAATTGGAATAAAATAAAGGAAATAAAGAAAATGGATAGTTTGAACCAAAATCTAGATGAAAATAAAAAAAATTCTTCGGCAGAATCTTCTCCGGAAGAAGAAGAAAGAATCCGCAGAAATTTTTTAGAGGAGCTGGAATCTTTAAGGGAGAAAGAAAAAGAAATTTTAAGAAAATTCGGCTTAAAAGTTAAGGGCGATATCCCTGTTAGCTTTAAAGCAGAGAAAGAATTTGATTTTCACAACAGTTTAGATTTTTTCTTGAAGGAACTGGCTGATTCGGAGAAGCAAGTTTATAGGCAGAAAGGGTTTTTCAGCCAAGCGACAATTCACCAAAATTGTTCCCAGTTAAGAATTCTCAAAGAAAAAGCCAGAACTCTTTTAATTAAAATTGAAACAAAAGAACAAGACGAATCGCAAAATTTTGAAGAAGAGT
>JAGYOS010000098.1 GCA_018399475.1 bacterium | reverse complement strand
AATCAGAGATGATAAATTTGTCAACGAATTAGTTAACTTTTACAATCCCCGCGAAGGCGGGAATGACAGTACGACTTTCCGAGATTCTCTCTTTTGCCTTCTTGCCAGCAGGAAGGCGGGAAAACAGTACAAATTAAAATTTATAATTTATAATTTATAATTTCTTAAAGCTTATGAATAGCCGGCACCTCAGTAGACAGATTGTAATGCAAACTTTATACGAATGGGATTTCAAAAAATCAACTGCCAAAGAAATTTTTAAAATAGCGAACCGCAATGTTAAAAATTTTGACGAGAGTGTTGATAGCAAGTTTATTCAATACTTGTTAAAAGGCATCATTGGCAAAAAAAAAGTCATTGACAAGTTAATTGAAAAAGCCGCTCCCGAATGGCCGTTGGATCAAATAGCCGGCGTGGATCGCAATATTCTACGCCTGGGAATTTACGAGCTTCTTTTTCAAAATCCCGAAGAAGTTCCTCCCAAAGTTGCCATCAATGAAGCCATTGAGTTGGCCAAGGCTTACGGAGGCCAAGCATCCGGCAAATTTATTAACGGAGTAATGGGCACCATTTATAGAGAAATGGGAGAACCCATGAAAGAAGATTAAACAAGCTAAATGAGAGAAATAACTCAAAATTTCATTAAAAAACTGGGTATCAATTTCAAAAATATTAATTTACTGAAAACCGCACTTACCCACCGTTCTTATTTAAACGAGCATCGAGGAAAAAACTTGGAGCATAATGAGAGACTTGAATTTTTAGGAGATGCGGTTTTGGAATTGGCAACCACCAGATACTTATACTCCCATTTTGACAAACCGGAAGGAGAATTAACCAACTTGAGAGCTGCTTTGGTTAAAGGTGAATCTTTAGCCAAAATAAGTGAAGAACTCAATATAAACAATTTTCTTTTTCTGAGCAGGGGGGAGAAAAAAACCAACGGCCGCAGCCACAATTACATTTTAGCCGATGCCTTGGAAGCTATTATTGGAGCCATTTATCTTGACCAAGGATTCAGTGCCACCGAGAAATTTATCACCAAACATATCATTAAAGAACTACCTGCAATAATTGATAATCAACTTTATCGAGATTCTAAAAGCCTTTTCCAAGAAAAAGCTCAAGAGAAAATGGGAGTTACTCCCAATTACAAATTGATCGCTGAAAGTGGGCCTGACCACAACAAACATTTTAAAGTAGGCGCTTATTTAGGATCATCGTTGGTAGCTGAAGGTAAAGGAGAAAGTAAACAAGAAGCTCAACAAGATGCCGCGACCAAATCTCTGGAAGCAAAAAAATGGAATTGAGGTTCTTAATTTTTAACTTTTAATTTTAGCTATGCCCAATAATATAGAACATCTAGGCCAATATGACGCGGGAGTCTCTTATAAAAAGATTTTTTTAAGTTTTTTATTAGCTATTGTCGTTATCTCTTTGGGAGCGGCTTATTTCATTCTTTCTCGAGCCACCATAACTCTTCTTCCCAAAACAGACACGAAAGAACTTTCAATTGAATTGACTATTGACCCTCAAATAAATTCAATTGATTTTGAACAAAATAAAATTCACGGCGTTTTACTTTCTCAAGAAAATCAAAAAACCGCTAAATTTGAAAATATTCCTCCTAAAAGAATTGAGGAAAATGCTACCGGGAAAATAACCATTCATAACGGATATACCAGAGCTCAGGGATTTAAGGAGGGAGAAATTTTAGTTACCGCCGAAGGAATCCCCCCTCAGAAAATCGCTTTGAAACAAAATGTTATCGTTTACCGAAACCAAACAAAAACAGTAGATGCTTATGCAGTTGACAAAGGAATAGCCGGCCACATACCTCCCTCTAAATTTGTTTTTGAAAAATACGACGATTTTATGAACGAACATGTTCAGGTATCCAGCTCCGAAGCTTTTAGTGGAGGGACCAGAACAGCAACCCTGATAACCGAAAACGATATAGAAGTTGCCCGCAACAATGTTTTTGGAGAATTGGTTGAACAAAACTTCAACGATCTAAAAGGAAAAATCAGGGAAGGAGAAGAAATATCCAAAGAAAATTCGGTGAGCACTACCACCGCCTTCCATTCAAATATAGCCGCTCCTTTTGAAACGGATAATTTTGAGATAAGAATGGTTGTTAAAACAACCGCTGCCGTTTTTAGAAAAGATGATCTAATCGCGATAGTTGAAAGCAAATTAAAAAATATGGCCGATGATAATCAAGAGTTTCTCGGTTATGACACGGAAAGCCTGAATTATGGAATAAAAAAGATATCTACGGAAAATCAGCTGGCAAATTTGGAAATCAACATAAAAGGTAGATTTAGGCCCAAACTTTCCACAAAAATATTTAACAAAGATGAAATTAAAGGCTACAATAAGAGAGCCTTGGAAGCCCATTACAGAAATTTTGAGGAGTTGGAAGGCATTAATGTTAAGTTTTGGCCCAGTTTTCGCAAAACGGTTCCCGAAATGGACAGCCGTATTATAATTGAAGTTAAAGACTAAAATGAGATTTTTTATTCAAATAATCGCCAATATTTTAGCCATTATCCTAGCCGCTTATTTAATCCCGGGAATTGAATTTACCGGACTTTGGTGGAAACTATTAGTGGCAGGTTTAATTTTGGGAATTATTAATTATTACATTAAGCCGGTGTTAAAATTTTTCCTGCCTCTCTTTATTTTAATAACTCTGGGTTTCTTTGTGACAATCATTAACATTTCTTTTCTAACTTTATTCGCCTCCATAATCACAGATCTGTCAATCTCCGGATTTTGGCCGGCTTTCTGGGCAATAGCGCTATTAAGTTTGACCAACTATTCCATAAATACAATAATAGATTATAAAGATTAAAGATGTTAGCCACCGTTATAAACTATCTCAATATTATTTCCGCCGTGCTGATAATTATCTGTATCCTGCTTCAAAACAGAGGAACCAGCCTCTCGGGAACTTTTGGAGGAGATTCCGAATCTTATTATACCCGCCGCGGCTTAGATAAAATGCTTTTAACGGCAACAATAATTCTTTTAATTATTTTTATAGCTTCAACCTTTTTAAGGTCAATTATTAATTAATTTGCTTTTGTGGAGAAAAAAAACAATAAATTATCGGAAAAAGTTAATATTTTTTTAAAGTTGACCCCTTTATTTTTCAGAAAACTGGAAGAATCTTTAGGTTTGAAAGAAAGAATTTTAATAATCATCAGCCTTTTTATCTTTTTTGGAGCTTTCGCTTGGCAGGCAATAAATTTTTACCTCTCTAATACGGAAATAGTGCCAGCTCGTGGAGGAACATATATAGAAGGCATCATTGGGAAACCCGAATATTTAAACCCTGTTTTAGCAAAAGGCAATGAAGCGGACTCAAGTTTAAGCGAGATTATCTATTCGGGACTTATGAAATATGATGAAAACAATCAACTCGTAAATGATATCGCCTCCGGTT